>NZ_JBSGCY010000126.1:0-19009 GCF_053602115.1 Nocardia sp. NPDC004582
ACCACCTCGGCCCGGCGCAGGCCGCGCAAGGCGCACGGACCGGCGGCGGCGCGGGCGGACGGTCGCGATTGCTGTGCCTCGGTGAGGATCTCGAGCACGATGGCGTCGGTATTGGTGGCCGCGCGGGCCAGCTGGCCGTGCCCGTCGCGCAGGCCCAGGCACAGGCCGCACATATGAGCCTGCCACGCCGACGGGTCGATTCCGTGCCGTACGGCGCTGTGCGCGCACGGCTTCAGCAAGCCGAACAAGTTGTCCCCGCTCCCCGGCCCGGTACGGCCGTCCTGCAACACGATCGCAGCGAACTGTGGCAGGCCGAGCGCCGGGACGGCAAGTCCCATGACGCCGGGGCGGCGGGACTCAGGCCGGTTCGGCCTTCTTCTTGCTGCCGGACAGACCGCGCCAGGCCAGATCGTCGAGCAGGTTCACGGCCACGTCCATATCGATCTGCCCGCTGGCGACCCGGTCCGCGATGGCCTCGCCCGCGCCGATCACCGCCACCGACACCACCTCGAAATTGGTGCCCGGCTCGGCGTACTTGGCGCTGGACTCCAGCAGTTTGGCGGTCAGCTCGATGACCCGGTCGCGGCTGTTGGCGATCTCGGTGGCGAAGGGCTGCTGGCCGAGCGCCTGCCGGTAGAGGACCTGCCAGGACAGCCGGTTCTGGTCCACGTAGGCGAGGAACGCCTCGAGGCCCGCGCGCAGCTGTTCGTGCGGGGTGAGCTTGGGGTTGCCGGCGACCGCGACCGCCTCGATGAACCGCGCGCTCTCGCGCAGGATGCAGGCGCGGAAGAGTTCGTCCTTGGAGCCGTAATAGAGGTACAGCATCGGCTTGGAGATCTTCGCCTCGGCGGCGATCGCGTCCATCGAGGTGTCGTGGTAGCCCTTGCGCGAGAAGACCTCCACGGCGGCGTCGAGCATCTGCTGCTCGCGCACCGCGCGAGGAAGCCGTTTCGTTCCGCCTGCCATTCACTCTCCTCGGACCGGACAGTCGGCGCTCATCGCAAGCGCCGAAGCCCTTATCTTACTCCATGGTAAGTTCCGCTAGTGTGAATTGCCGGTGATTCGCCACGCCTCAGCGGCGGCGTCGGGGCCGATCTCAGCAGTGCGGCGCGGAGCCCTTGAACTTTGCCATGCGCAAGACCGAGGCATCCACCTGGGATCCCGGTAAGCGGCCACTGTTCACCGCCGCCACGAGCCGGTCCAGCACCTTCGGCACCGCGTCCGTGGTGATCCACAGGGCATTGTCGGCCCCCGCGATCAGGGCGGCCTCCACCGCGTCCTCGATGGTCATCCGGCTGGTGATCGCGGCCATGCCGCCCAGGTCATCGGTGAAGATGACGCCCTCGAAGGGCGCTGCGCCGTAACCCGTGCCCTGGCGCAGCAGCGCCATCGCCTGCGGGCTGATACTCGCCGGCACGTTCGGGGTGGTCAGACCCGGAACGTCCAGGTGCCCGACCATCACGGCGGCGCCCGAATCCACCAGATTGCGGAACGGCACCAGGTCCGTGGTCTGCATCTGATCCAGCGGCGGCGTGCGCACCGCGCCGGTGTGCGAATCGCCCGAACCCGAGCCGTGACCCGGGAAATGCTTGATCACGCTGCCCAGCCCGGCATCCTTCATCGCCCGGATCTGCGCGCCCGCGTACTGGGTCACCACATCCGGATCGTCGGAGAAGGAGCGGTCGCCGATCACCGAGTCGTCGGGCTGCGCGCTCACATCGGTGTCCGGCGCGAAGTCCACGGTCACGCCCAGCGCCCGCAGCTTCTTCGCGCGGTCCAGGCTGAAGGTGTAGAACTCGTCGGGGCTCATGGTCTGGGCGATCACCCGGGCCGAGGGCGCGGGCCTGATCAGGTCCTTGGCCCGCGAGACCCGGCCGCCCTCCTCGTCGATGGTCACCATGAGCGGGGTCCGCGACGCCTTCTGCACCGTGTCGACCTGATGCTGGGCGAGCATGGCCTTGTCGGTCCAGCTGCCGATGAAGATGCCGCCGATCTGCTCGTTCCGCACCACGTTCTCGGCGTCGGCCTCGCCGGTCACCCCGACGGTCAGCAGCTGCGCGAGCTTCTGCCGCAGGGTGAACTCCGAGAGGTACCCGGCCGCGCAGTCCTGCGGGCCCGCCGCGGTCGTCGACGGCGGCGCGACGGCGCTGCTGCTCGCCGCCGGGCTACCGCTACTGCTCGGCGCGGCGTCGTTGGAGTCCTTCGCGCTCGAACAGGCGGTCAGAGCGAGGGCGGTTACCGCGACAACGATCCCCGGTGCAAGGCGCATGCTTCGACCGTAGTCGCCCCCGCCGAAACCGATGCCAGCGACACCGGGGTGTGCCACCACCGACGCCGGGTATGCCACTGCGCGTGGCGAATTCAGCCCGGCGGCAGCTCATGGTGCCCGCCGAAGGCCTGGCGCATGGCCGACAGCGTCTTGTCGGCGAAGAGGGCCTCGCCGCGGGAGGCGAAGCGCTGGAACAAGGCCGCGGACAGCACCGGGGCGGGCACGCCCTCGTCGATCGCGGCGTCCACGGTCCAGCGGCCCTCGCCGGAGTCCGAGACCCGGCCGCCGAAGGAGTCGAGATTCGGGTCGGCGTACAGCTCGGCCGCGGTGAGGTCGAGCAGCCAGGACGCCACCACCGAACCGCGCCGCCACACCTCGGCCACCTCGGGGATATCGATGTCGTAGCGGTAGTACTCGGGATGTTCGAGCGGCGTGACTTCCGCCGAATGCTCGTCGTCGCGTGCGTTGCCGACATTCGCCTTGTGCAGGATATTGAGGCCTTCGGCATAGGCGGCCATGGCGCCGTATTCGATCCCGTTGTGCACCATCTTCACGAAATGCCCGGCCCCCACCGGGCCGCAGTGCAGATAGCCCTGCTCGGCCTGGGACGGGGCGCCGGTGCGGCCGGGCGTGCGGGGTGCGGCGTCGACGCCCGGGGCGATGGATCGCAGCAGTGGATCCAGGTGCGCGACCGGTTCCGGTTCGCCGCCGATCATCAGGCAGAAGCCGCGGTCGAGGCCGAACACGCCACCCGAGGTGCCGATGTCGATGTAGTGAATCCCCTTGGGCCGCAGCTTGTTCGCGCGGGCGATGTCCTCGTGGTAGCGGCTGTTGCCGCCGTCGATGATGATGTCGCCGGGCGCCAGCAGGTCGGCGACGGTGTCGATGACCGCACCGGTCGCGCCGGCGGGGATCATCACCCACACCACGCGCGGGGTGTCCAGCATGGCCACGAATTTCTGGAGTTCGGTACTGCCCTGGAACTTGTCGCCGAGTTCCCCCGCGAGTTCCTCGATGTGCCCTGGCTTGCGCTCATAACCGACCGCCGTGTGCCCGTCGCGCACGATCCGGCGCACGATATTCGCGCCCATCCGCCCGAGCCCGATCATCCCCAGCTGCATAGGTGTCGCTCCTCCGCCTCTTTCGAGATCAGATGTTGCGTTCGCTATGACGACGATAGCCCTCTCCGGAAACTTTTCCCGATTCGTGAAATGGGTGTGTAACACCCTGGAACCGGTGTCGATAGAACGGGTGGCTCCGTGCTGTTGCCAGACCCCCGACCCGGCAACCGCACGGAGCTCTTTTCGTCCCCAGGTATCGTTGCGGCAGGTTTGCTGAGAGCTGGGGAGATGGTTCGTGTCCGGTGAAATTGCTCGCGTACGCCAATTCTTGACCTCGAAATCCGGGCGACGAGCCGGGATCGCCGTGGGTGTGCTGGTGGTCGCCACGGGGGTCGGGTATCTGGTCGATCTGGCGGTGACGTCCGGAGATCTGCCCCGCGGGACACAGGTCGCCGGAATCGATGTCGGCGGGCTGGACCAGGGTGCCGCGCGGGCACGGCTGGAGCCGGTGCTCGAGCAGCGGGCGACGCGGCCGCTCACCGCCCGCGCCGGGGACGACACCACCGCGGTGGTGCCGCGCACCGCCGGTATCGGCGTCGACTGGGACGGCACCTGGGATCGGGTCGGCGGTCAGCCGGTCAATCCGTTCACCCGCCTGGCGTCCTTCTTCACCACCCGAAACGTCGAGCCCGCGACCGTCGTCGACACCGCGGCCATGGACCGGCAGCTGGCGGCGCTGCGCGCGCACGATCGGGCGCCGGTCGAGGGCGGGATCACCTTCGAGGGCGCCCGGGCGGTCGCCGTCCATCCCGTGCCCGGCCGGACCCTCGACGTCGCGGCCGCCCGCACCGCCCTCACCGAACACTGGGCCGACGGGCCGGTGCTGGACCTGCCCATGGTGGACACCCCGCCGAAGGTGAGCGCCGCCGCCGTCGACCGCACGCTGCAACTGGTCGCGGAACCCGCGGTGCGCGCCCCGATCACGTTCACCGGCCAGGGCGGCGACGCCACCGTGGCGCCCGAGCAGCTCGCCGGCGTCCTCTCCTTCCATCCGGATGATCAAGGCGGACTGAGTCTTTCGATCAACCGGGAGGGCATGATCGCGGTGCTGGCCCCGCAGCTGCGGCCCACCGAGACCCAGCCGCAGGACGCGAGCTTCGACCTGAGCGGCTCCCGGGCCGCCGTGCGGCCCGCCGTGGCCGGACTGCTGGTCGACTGGGACAAGACGCTGGAAGACCTGCCCGGCGTGCTGGCGTCGCCGGGCCTGCGGGTCAAACCGGTGGCCTACCAGCAGATCCAGCCCAAGCTGAGCACCGAGGAGGCGGGCAAGCTGGGCATCAACGAGGTGGTCGGCTCCTTCACCACGGGTGGTTTCAGCGGCCCGTCGGGGGTGAACATCGGCGTGGTCTCGCGCAAGGTGAACGGCGCGCTGGTGCGGCCCGGGGAGACGTTCTCGCTCAACGGCTTCACCGGCCCCCGCGGCGTCGCCGAGGGGTATGTCGAATCCGGCATCATCAACAACGGCCGCCCGGCCAACGCTGTCGGCGGCGGCATCTCCCAGTTCGCCACCACCCTCTACAACGCCGCCTACTTCGCGGGCATGGAGGACGCGGGCCACACCGAGCACAGCTACTACATCTCGCGCTATCCGGCCGCCCGCGAGGCCACCGTCTTCGACGGCGCCATCGACCTGAAGTTCCGCAACAACACCCCGTACGGCGTGATCATCGACGCCACCTCCGACGACTCGAACGTGACCGTCCGCCTGTGGAGCACCAAGACCGTCGAGGTCGAATCGATCACCGGGGATCGCGCCAAATACACCGACCCCCAGACCATCACGCTCCCCGCGGGCAAGGACTGCGTCCCCTCCAGCGGCGGCCGCGGCTTCACCACCTCCGACACCCGCGTCATCCGCGACGCCAAGACGGGCAAGGAGATCTCCCGCAACACCCGCACCGTCAAGTACGACCCGATCCCGGTCGTACAGTGCCGATAACGACCGAAAGCGATGCGGCCCGGAGGAATCCGGGCCGCATCGCTGTGTGCTGGGGGTTCGGGGGCGAAGCCCCCGGGACCCTTCGTCAGAAGGCGGCTTCGTCCAGCTCCATGATGTCGTTGTCCAGGTTGGACAGGACGGTGCGGACCGAGGTCAGCTCGGGCAGCACGTTGCGGGCGAAGAACTGCGCGGTGGCGATCTTGCCTTCGTAGAACTTCTCGGTGGAGCCGTTGTCGAGGGCGTTGATGGCGATCTCGGCCTGCGACAGCAGCAGCCAGCCGATGATCAGGTCGCCGACGGCCAGCAGGAAGCGGACCGAACCCAGGCCGACCTTGTAGAGCTCCTTCGGGTCCTGCTGGGCGCCCATCAGGTGCCCGGTCAGGGTGGCGGCCATGCCCTGGACATCCTCGAGGGCGGTGGCGAGCAGCTTGCGCTCGGCCTTCAGGCGGCCGTTGCCACCCTCGCGCTCGATGAACTTCTGCACCTGGCCGGCCACGTGGGCCAGCGCCACGCCGCGGTCGCGGGCGATCTTGCGGAAGAAGAAGTCCTGCGCCTGGATGGCGGTGGTGCCCTCGTACAGCGAGTCGATCTTGGCGTCGCGGATGTACTGCTCGATCGGGTAGTCCTGCAGGAAGCCGGAGCCACCGAAGGTCTGCAGCGAGTCGGTCAGGTACTGGTAGGCCCGCTCGGAGCCGACGCCCTTGACGATCGGGAGCAGCAGGTCGTTGACGCGGAACGCGGTGTCGGCGTCGGCGCCGGAGACCAGCTCGGCGATGTCGGCGTTCTGGTGTGCGGCGGTGTACAGGTACACGGCGCGCAGGCCCTCGGCGTATGCCTTCTGCATGGCCAGCGAACGACGCACGTCCGGGTGGTGGGTGATGGTGACGCGCGGGGCGGCCTTGTCGGTCATCTGGGTCAGGTCGGCGCCCTGGACACGGGTCTTGGCGTACTCGAGCGCGTTCAGGTAACCGGTCGACAGGGTGGCGATGGCCTTGGTGCCCACCATCATTCGAGCGTTCTCGATGACGTCGAACATCTGTGCGATGCCGTTGTGGATCTCGCCGACCAACCAGCCCTTGGCGGGCACGCCGTGGCCGCCGAAGGTGACCTCACAGGTGGCCGAGACCTTGATGCCCATCTTGTGCTCGACATTGGTGACGAACACGCCGTTGCGCTCACCCATGGTGTCGGTGTCGAAGTCGAAGTGGAACTTCGGCACGTAGAACAGCGACAGACCCTTGGTGCCCGGGCCGGCGCCCTCGGGGCGGGCCAGCACCAGGTGCATGATGTTCTCGAACAGGTCGTCGGAGTCGCCCGAGGTGATGAAGCGCTTGACGCCCTCGATGTGCCAGGAGCCGTCCTCCTGCTGGATCGCCTTGGTGCGGCCGGCGCCGACGTCGGAGCCCGCGTCGGGCTCGGTCAGCACCATGGTGGCGCCCCAGTTACGGTCGGCGATCTTCTGAGCCCACTTCTTCTGCTCTTCGGTGCCGTTGTTGTAGAAGACCTGCGCGAAACCCGCACCGGCGGCGTACATCTGGGCGGGCGGGTTGGAACCCAGCACCATCTCACCCAGGGCCCAGCCGACGACGGAGGGCGCGCCCAGGCCGCCCAGCTCCTCGCGGACCGGAACCTTGGACCAGCCGCCGTCCTCGAGGGCGCGGTAGGACTTCTTGAAGGACTCGGGGAGCTTGACCGTGTGGGTCTCGGGGTCGAAGACCGGCGGGTTGCGGTCGCCGTCGACGAAGGAGTCGGCCAGCGGGCCCTCGGCCAGGCGGCGGACCTCGTTCAGCATCTCCTTGACGGTGTCGGCGTCGAGGTCGCCGTAGGCGCCCGCGTCGAGCAGCTTCTGGATGCCGAGGAACTCGAAGAGGTTGAACTCGAGGTCGCGGACATTGCTCTTGTAGTGACCCATGGTCGTACTCACTCTCCATTGAGATGGGTGCGGTTCGGTGTGTGCCGTTCCCGCCCGTAAGGTCTCCACCGGGTAGACACCGTAAAGCAGCGCTACTAGCGGGTAACTTATGCGCCATGTTACCGACCGGTAGGGGGCCCGCCAACCCGATCGAGGCGGAATGTGACCGAAAGCACGCGGGTAACCGGGGGCAGGGGTTCCGTTGGGTCCGTGGGGATCCCGTCGTCGCAGGTGAAAGCCTTGCGGGTGATCGATGCGGACGGGATGTGAGGCCCACGGCACAGTCGGTTCCGAGTGGGCGGGCAACCCTCGCGCACACCGCCGGTGTGCCGCGCGAAACCGGCCCGTGACGGTGGTTACGGTGCGTATATGCGGATCGAGACGAGCGCCGGACCGGCGGAGGTGGAGCTCGCCGAGCCCGGGCGGAACAAGCCCGGATTCCTGCTGGTGCTCACCCACGGCGCCGGCGGCGGGGTCGATGCGAAAGATTTGCTGGCCGTGCGGGATTCGGCCGTCGCGCTGGGCGGTGCGGTGGCGCTGGTGACCCAGCCATATCGGGTCGCCGGGCGGCGCGCGCCCGGCAAGGCCGACGCGCAGGACGCGGCGTGGCTGGAAATCATCGCGGCCCTGCGGAAGAAGATCCGGGGCGCGCCGCTGGTCCAGGGCGGGCGGAGCAATGGCGCTCGGGTGGCGTGCCGGACCGCGCGCGCGGCCGGGGCGCGCGGTGTGGTCGCGCTGTCGTTCCCGCTGCATCCGCCGGGGAAGCCCGAGAAGTCGCGGCGTGCGGAACTGCTGGAAGCCGGCGAGATCGAGGTCGTCGTGGTCAACGGCGCGCGCGACCCCTTCGGAATTCCCGATGCCGCCGATGCGGCCGAGGTGCATGTCATTGCGGGACAGGCGCATTCGTATCGCGCCGGGTTCGAGGAGATCGTCGCGGCGATCGAACCGTGGCTGGAGCGCTGGTCCGCGAACTGAGCGGCGGCGCGGGCGACCCCGGGTCTCAGCGGGCTGTGCTCAGGTAGGCGAGCAGGTCGTCGACCAGGTCGGTCGGCGTCGCGTGCCCCTTGCCGTTCGCGTCCAGGTGACCGGAGGAGGCGAGGTCGGCGGCTCCGTGGGCCAGCGCGCGGACCAGGGAGGCCATGCGTTCGGTATCGCCGCCGGGCAGGCTGCCCGCGTCCTGGGCCAGCCCGACCAGGGCGATCAGCGCGTTCTGGGCGTTGCGGCCGGTCTCGGCGAGTTCGGGGGTCTCGTCGGCCCAGTGGCCGAAGACCAGCTTGAAACGGGCGGGGTGTTCCAGGGCCCATGCGATGTAGCCGTGCAGCACCCCGCGCAGCATCTCGACCGGCTCCGGGCGCTCCTGCACGATGCGCGCGAAATCGGCTGAGCGCTCGGACAATTCGCGCGCGGCGACCGCCGCGAGCAGTGCGTCCTTGTTGGCGAAGTGTTTGTAGGGCGCGTTGTGCGAGACGCCCGCGCCGCTGCCGACCTCGCGCAGCGTGACCGCCTCGACCCCGCCGGCGTCGAGCAGGCGCAGGGCGGAATCGAGCAGCACGGTGCGGGTGGACGGCGGCATCGGTCCATCGTAGTCAGCGGTTGACAGCGTCAACCAGCGCGCTTAGGTTGACAATGTCAACCTCTGAGGGGAGCGGGTATGGACCGGGGAACAACGGCCGTCGTCACCGGCGCGACGAACGGCATCGGGGAAGCGATCGCGCGGCAGCTCGCCGCGGCGGGCGCGGAGGTGGTGCTGGTCGGGCGGGACCCGGGCCGGTTGCGCGCCGCCCGGGAACGGATCCGGGCCGCGGTGCCCGACGCCGTGCTGCGGGACGAACTCGCCGATCTCGCGCTGGTCGCGGACGTGCGCGCGCTCGCGGATCGCCTGCGGGACAGCCGAATCGACATCCTGATCAGCAATGCCGCGGTAGTCGCGGATATCGCGGACCGCACCGTCGAGGGCCTGCAGCCGACCCTGGCCACCAATCACCTCGCGCCGTACCTGCTGCTGCGCACCCTCGGCGAGAACCTCGCCGACACAGGACGATCCGCGCGTCTGGTGGTGGTCGGCGCGTCACCGGCGGCCCTGCGCGCGGTGCCCGCCGATCTCGACGACCTGGGCTTCACGAATCCGCGCGCGCTCGGATTCCCGCCCAGCTTCCGGCCTTTCGTGGCCTACGGGCGCACCAAGAACATGAACGCGATGTTCGTCTACAGCCTGGCCGAGCGGCTCGCGGGCAGCGGCGTGACCGTCAACGGCGCGCATCCGGGGATCATCCGGCACACCGGGCTGGGCCGGGACTCCGCGCGCGGGCTGCTGCGGGTCTTCGGCTGGTCGCAGTGGGTCAATCCGCTGCTGCCCGGTCCCGACGCCGGGGCCGATACGCCGGTCTGGCTGGCCACCGCGCCCGAACTCGAGGGCGTGTCCGGTCGATTCTTCGTGCGCCGCAAGGATGTCGCGACCGCCGCGCACACCACCGATCCGGCCCGCCGCACGCGGCTGTGGGACGAGAGCGCACGGCTCACGGGACTGACGGTCGACCGCTGACGGGGCGCGACCGTCAGAACATGTCCAGCGCCGGGGGCTGGGGGACCTCGAGGGCGCGCGGCGCGTCCGGGACCTCGACCGCCGGACGGGTGGCGACCACCAGGGCGTCGATGGCGTCGCGGTCCTCGGTGGGCCGGTGCACGCGGTCGGCGATCTGGACCCGAATGGCCGGTTCGGCGGGGGCGAGATCGGCGAGGATGTCGGCCGGGGTGAAGGTGAGGGCCGGATCCTGTTCGCCGCCATAGCCTTCGGCCAGATTGAGGGTGTCATTGCCGATGACCAGCAGGGTGCCCTCGGGCGAGAGCATCCCGGCCGCGCGCAGCAGCAGCCGCCGACGGTCCTCGGGCGGCAGGTGCAGGAAGGCGACCAGGATCAGTTCGTAGGGGCCGGTGATGCCCGCGCGGTCCAGGTCGGTGACATTGGCGTGCACCCAGTGGATGCGCCCGCGCACCGAGCGGGAGAGCCGGGCGGCGACAGTGCGGCCCTTGTCGATGCCGGTCTGGGAGAAGTCGACGGCGTCCACCTGCCAGCCGTGGGTGGCGAGCCAGAGCGCGTTGCGTCCCTCGCCGCAGCCCAGGTCCAGCGCCCGCGGCAGTTCGGGGCGGGCCTCGCCGATCCCGTACCCGCCGACCGGCACCCGGCGCTCCAGCCCGAAGACCTGCTCGACCACCGTGGCGTTCGGGGGCGCGCCCCACACCAGTTCGGTGGCGGCGTAGTGCTCGTCCCATGCGGCGGCGTCCATGGGAACGAGTCTAGAAGTTGTGCGCGCGCACGAAGCCGCCCGCGAGACATGGCGTTCGCGGGCGGCGATCGAGCGGGGTTCCCGGGGGCTTCTACAACGTCGTGTGCATCAGCAGCACGTTGTACTGGCTGTGGACCGTCGTGAGGAAGTACAGGTCACGCCCGGTCTGGTACGGGAAGATGTAGGGCGCGTACGCGGTCGGGAGTTCGCGGGTGTCGATGAGCACCGACGGCGGGCTCCACGGCCCTTCCGGGCTGGGCGCGGTGTACATGACCACCGAGTTCCACGGGTCCGTGGTGAGCATGATGTATTGCCCCAGGTAGTCGTTCCACTGCACCGACATCTCGGAGACGCCGCCGCCCACCACCGGCTGCGCGGCGTTCACGTCCTTCTGCCACTTGCCGCCGTCCCAGTACTCGTAGGCGCCGAGGTCGGTGGCGGCGTCTTCCGGGACGCGGGCCACGTAGGCCGGGTGATTGCGCCCGGAGTCGGTGCCGAAGTCGTAGAGGAAGCCGCCGCGCTTGACGAAGGCGTTCATCTGGAAGTTGGAGTTGCCGCCGTCGTCGGCGCGGCGGGTGGCGGGCAGTTCCACCCAGTTCTCGCCGTTGTCGCCGGAGACCGCGAGGCTCGAGTAATTGGTGGTCCACTGGCCGACGTCGTCCCAGCTCTTCACCGACATCAGGCTCATGATCTGGGTGCCGCCGACCGAGATGGCGGCGGTGGGGATGCGGCTGATCTCGATGAAGGGGATCTTCGGGCTGGGGATCAGGTCGCGGGCCTGGCCGAAGATGTCGCGCACCACGGAGTCGAAGTAGATGCCGTTGGACGGGTTCTGGGTGTGCGAGCGGACCAGGATGTTGGAGCGCCAGGCCCAGGTGCTGCCGACCAGCAGGTTCGGCAGGCCCAGGCCGGCGGTGTCACCGAAGGCGGTGAGCAGTTCGCCATTGCCGTTGTCCCACATGATGCCCAGGTCGGTGCCGAGCACGTTGTAGGCCTGGGTGTTGTTGGGGCTCGCCATGCCGGTGACCTGGAAGACCGCCTTGGTGCGGCCGGGCAGCTGTGGCAAACCGTTGGTTCCGTTGAGCACCGGAATCGGATTGATGGCATTGGGGTTGGCTGCGGCCGGTGTAGTCATCGCCAGGAGCAAGGCCGTGGCACCGGCCACGGCGGACAGCAGCAGCGGAGCGGTCTTGGTCAATTGCGTGCGTCCTCCGGGTCTCGCCGAATAATGCGCGGACCACACGGTATGTGACGGGCCGCACAAGTCGTTCGACTCGTTGGCAAAGTGTGAAAATGCTAACAGTGATCGCGAGCCGATCGGGATTGCACGCCAGTGTGTTTGCCGTGAATTGGCTTACTTTCCATTCCTATCACGTCCGAGGGCCTGTCGAACGATAAGCGGCAGCTGGGTGGCGCGCTCGATGGACAGGGTCCGGCGCACCGAGGTTTGCCAGGTGCGGTCGAACAATTTCTTGGCGGCGGCCACCGCGTGCGGGGAGCGCGCCGCGATCCGGTCGGCCAGTTTCTCGGCGGCCGCGAGCGGGTCCGCGGACACTTCGGTGACCAGTCCGATGCGCGCGGCGTAGGCGGCGTCGACCGGGTCGGCCGTCATGGTCAGCAGCAGCGCCTGATCGATGCCGATGAGCCGTGACAGGGTGGCCGCACCGCTCATGTCCGGGATCAGTCCGTGCTTGGCCTCCATGACCGAGAACTCCGAATCCGGTGTGACGAAACGGAAGTCGGCGGCCAGCGCCAGCTGCAGTCCGCCGCCGTAGCAGCGACCGTGCACCACCGCGATCACCGGCTGCGGCAGCCGCCGCCACGCCCAGCACGCCTCCTGGAAGGTGTTGGTGCCGCGCCACGGCAGCGGGATGAAGTTGCGCACCACGTCCAGCGGGTCGCTCATCGCCTTGGCCACGTCCAGCCCGGAGCTGAAGCTGGGCCCGTTGCCGGACAGGATGACCGCGCGCACGTCCGCGCGCTTGCCGATTACGCCCGCCACCCGGACCAGCTCGTTCAGCATCTCGATGGTCAGGCCGTTGTGCTTGTCCGGCCGGTCCAGGGCCACGTACGCCCGGTCGCCGTCGATGGTCAGGGAAACGTTGTGGCTCACGGTCATTCCTTATCCGAGCTGGTCCAGGAGCAGTCGCGCACAGCCGGCCGGATCGTCGGAGAACGGCGTGTGGCCGCTGCCGTGCAGGGTGACGTGCCGCGCACCGGGCAGCAGCGTGCGGGCGCGGCGGGCCTGGGTGGCGTACGTGAGCAGAATGTCACGATTGCCCCAGGCGATGGTGACGGGGACGCCGGCCAGGGCGGCCGGGTCGGGGAGCCGGAAGTCCGTGAAGGAGGCCAGCGCGGCGTCGAAGCCCGCCGCGCCGAGCAGACCCTCGACCGTCTCCAACGACATCCGGGTGTCGAGCTGCCAGGGCTTGCCGAACACCAGGCCGAGGGTGGCGGACCGGCCCACGGTGTTGCCGAGCAGCGCGGGCACGGCCGGGCGCGCCGCGGTGAGCAGCTGTTTCGCCCGCCCGAGCGCCTGCTGGCACCAGATCCGGCCGGAGGTGTCCCAGAAGCCGATGGGGGAGAAAGCGGTGGCCGAGCGGGCCAGGCCGCGCGCGGCCAAGTCCAGGACGATGCCGCCGCCCATGGAATTGCCCGCCAGATGGGGATGCTCGATCCCCTCGGCGGTGAGGAATTCGGCGAGCGTGTCGGCGAGGGTGGTGACGGTGGTGTCGGCGAGTGGCTCGCTGCCGCCGAAGCCGGGCAGGTCCACCGCGATCACATCGAAGGATTCGGCCAGCGTGCCGATGATCGGCTCCCACACCTCCCAGCGGCTGCCGACGCCGTGCACCAGCACGAGCGGCTCGCCGCTGCCGGTCCGGTAATGGTTCAAGGTGGTCATCTGTCACTCCCGTGGCCGCGATCGCTGATGCCACCCTACAGTTGTTGACGTGTCGCCAACAGGCTGGAAAGCGGGCCCCCGGCGGTACGATAAAAGGTATGGCAACCCGGAAAGTGACCCTGTCGCTGGACGAGGCCGCCTGGTCCTATGCCCAGGACGCCGCCGCCCGCGCGGGCATGTCGCCGTCGGCGTGGATCTCCCGCGCCGCGCGCCGCGAAGCCGTGCGGCTGGGGTGCGGCCCGGCAGCCGATCCGGTCGACCTCGCCGCCGCCGACGAGGCGGAAATGCTGGCCGCCGAGAAGGAGCTGCGTGCGCAGGGGTGAACTCTGGGTCTACCACCCGCACGGCACCAGCCGCACCCGCACCATCGTTCTCATCTCCAGCGACGGCATCAACGAGTCGCCGCGGCCCTGGCTGATCGCGGCCGAGGTCGAGGCCGCCGATCCGCAGGACATCCTCGCGGTGCCGATTCCCGGCCACGGCTGGGTGCACGCCGGCAATCTGGGCCGCATCTATCGCGGCTGGCTGGCCGAGCGCATCGCCGAGGTGGACGGTGAGACGGCCGAGCGAATCGACACAGCGCTGCGCGCCGCGATGGATCTGTGAGAAGGTGCCAGGCGTATTTCTCCCATCGAATCATGAGAGTCGAGGCACCGGTGCGTCTTTCTCTGAGCGGCACAGGCCTGATGGCTGCCGCGCTCGTCGCCCTTCCCCTGCTGGCCGGTTGCGGCGGCGGCGACAAGCCCGCCGACGTCAGCCAGGCGGACGTCTCCAAGGCGCTGCAGGACGGTGGCCTCAAGGACGCCAAGCTCGCCGATTGCGCCGCCAAAGTCTATGTGGATCAGGGTATTTCGCAGGACGGCCTGCGCATCATGATCAAGAACGACGCCAAGTCGGCGGCCGCCACCGATCCGGAGTCGCTCGGCATGAGCAAGGAGGACGCGGAGAAGGCGCGCACCGCCACCAACAAGATCGTGACCGACTGCCTCAAGCAGCAGTAGCGGGTTCGTCCCCGGCGGCTCCGGCCGCCAGGGGCCTTGGCGGCCTGCGGTTTTCGCGCCGCCCTTGTTAACTCTCCGGTGCCGGTGTGCAATTTCTGAATCGACCGGGATCGACCCGGCATCCGGGAGGGATCACACCATGCGGAAATCCGTCGTCGTGGTGGCGCTGCTCGCGCTGCCCCTACTGTCCGCCTGCGCCAACAGTCAGCAGGCGGCCACGCCCACGCCTACGCCCGCGGGTGTGCCGACGTCCGTCGCGCCGACCAGTGGGTCCGGCCTGCCCACCACCCTCCCCTCCGGCCTGCCCGCGCTCCCGTCCGGGGTGAGCCTCCCGGCCTCGATTCCGGCCTCACCGGCGGTCGGCGCGCTGACCGCGGCGGAGATCTCGAAAGCCTTGCAGGACAAGGGCAAACTCAGCCAGCAGACCGCCGACTGCGTGGCCGGGATCTACATCCAGGAAGGCCTGTCGGACAGCGGCATCCAGAAGATCATCGAGAGCGCCAACGGCGCCAACCCCACCAAGGTGAACCTCGGCACCGAGGATCTGCTCAAGGCGGGCAAGGCCGGCAAGCGGATCGCCACCGAATGCACCAAGTAGGCACCGAATGCATCGAGTAGGCCGCTGACATGCGAAAAGCCCCGCCCGATTCGGGCGGGGCTTTTCGTCGGAGCCGGTGACGGGAATCGAACCCGCAATTCGACCTTGGGAAGGTAGCGTGTTGCCACTACACCACACCGGCACGGTCTTGCTTGCGCACGCGACTCTATCAGACCACTTCTCCGCCGGTGCAAATTCGCGGTCCGCGCCGGCGGGGTTCCGGGCCTGTGGAGGTGTGGGGCCCAGCCCCCGCTGATCACCCGTGTCGGCGCGACGCGCCGTAGATCGCGAAGCTCTTTCGCCGAAGCGCCGGGTTCGGTCGGTGACCGGTCCTACACTGACCCGCAGGGTCGAAAACCCGTCCACCACTGGAAGTTTGGATGCGCTGAACGTTAGCTGGCGCTGGTTCGGTGCTCCTGCTCGGCGGTCGAGGAGGACGTATGACCGCGGTGCCCGCTCGTGAGGTTCCCGAGCTCGAACCCGTGCGGCCGTTTCCACGCCGAACCGGCCCGCAGGGCTCGTATCTGTGGAAGGCCATCACCACCACCGATCCCAAGCTGCTCGGGAACATGTACCTGTTCACGGCCATGGCGTTCTTCCTGATCGGCGGCCTGATGGCGCTGCTGATGCGGGCCGAGCTGGCCCGGCCGGGCATGCAGTTCCTGACGCCGGAACAGTTCAACCAGCTGTTCACCATGCACGGCACCATCATGCTGCTGTTCTACGCGACCCCGATCGTGTTCGGCTTCGCCAACGCGGTGCTGCCGCTGCAGATCGGCGCACCGGATGTGGCGTTCCCGCGGCTCAACGCGCTCAGCTACTGGCTGTACCTGTTCGGGGCGCTGATGGCCACGGCCGGATTCATCACCCCGGGCGGCGCGGCCGACTTCGGCTGGACCGCCTACACCCCGCTCAGCCTGGCCGAACACGCGCCGGGCATGGGCGCGGACCTGTGGATCATGGGCGTGGCGGTGTCCGGCGTGGGCACCATCCTGGGCGGCGTCAATATGGTCACCACCATCGTGTGCCTGCGCTGCCCGGGCATGACCATGTGGCGGATGCCGATCTTCACCTGGAACATCCTGGTCACCAGTGTGCTTGTGCTGCTGGCGTTTCCGATTCTGACCGCCGCGCTGATGGGGCTGGAGTTCGATCGGCACCTGGGCGGGCACGTCTTCGACTCGGCCAATGGCGGGGCCATTCTCTACCAGCATCTGTTCTGGTTCTTCGGGCATCCCGAGGTCTATATCGTGGCGCTGCCGTTCTTCGGGATCGTGACCGAGATCTTCCCGGTGTTCAGCCGCAAGCCGCTGTTCGGCTACACCACCCTGGTGTACGCGACGCTGGCCATCGGCGCGCTGTCGATCGCGGTGTGGGCGCACCACATGTACGCGACGGGTTCGGTGCTGCTGCCGTTCTTCTCGTTCATGACGTTCCTGATCGCGGTGCCGACGGGGGTGAAGTTCTTCAACTGGATCGGCACCATGTGGCGCGGCCAGCTGACCTTCGAGACGCCCATGCTGTTCTCGGTCGGCTTCCTGGTGACCTTCCTGTTCGGCGGGCTGTCCGGCGTCATCCTGGCCTCGCCGCCGCTGGACTTCCACGTGTCGGACTCGTATTTCGTTGTGGCGCACTTCCATTACGTGCTGTTCGGGACCATCGTGTTCGCGACCTTCGCGGGCATCTACTTCTGGTTCCCCAAGATGACCGGCCGCCTGCTCGACGAGCGGCTCGGCAAGCTGCACTTCTGGACCACGTTCCTCGGCTTCCACACCACTTTCCTGGTCCAGCACTGGCTGGGGAACCAGGGCATGCCGCGCCGCTACGCGGACTATCTGCCCAGTGACGGGTTCACCACGCTCAACACGATCTCCACCGTCGGCTCGTTCATCCTCGGGCTCTCGATGGTCACCTTCGTCTGGAACGTCTTCAAGTCCTACCGCTACGGCGAACTGGCCACCGTGGACGACCCGTGGGGTTACGGCAACTCGCTGGAATGGGCCACCACCTGCCCACCGCCCCGGCACAACTTCTACGAGCTGCCCCGCATCCGCTCCGAGCGCCCCGCCTTCGAACTGCACTATCCGCACATGGTGCCGCGCATGCGCGCGGAAGCCCACGCCACCTGGGGTCTGCGCAAGCCGAAGCAGGTCATCGAGGCCGGGCCAGTCGACTCGCCGACCGATCATTGACATACGCTCTTGCCCGTGCTGCTTTCAGATCGCGACATCCGCAAGGAAATCGCCAATGGACGTCTCGGCCTCGAGCCGTTCGACGAGAAGCTGGTGCAGCCGTCGAGCATCGATGTGCGGCTGGACAGTTTGTTCCGGGTGTTCAACAACACCCGCTACACCCATATCGACCCGGCGCAGCGGCAGGACGAGCTGACCTCGCTGGTCGAGCCCGCCGCGGGCGAGCCGTTCGTGCTGCATCCGGGTGAGTTCGTGCTCGGCTCCACGCTCGAGGTGTGCTCGCTGCCCGACGATCTGGCCGGGCGGCTGGAGGGCAAGTCCAGCCTGGGCCGGCTCGGACTGCTGACCCACTCGACCGCCGGGTTCATCGATCCGGGTTTCAGCGGGCACATCACCCTGGAGCTGTCGAACGTCGCCAATCTGCCGATCACCCTGTGGCCGGGGATGAAGATCGGGCAGTTGTGCCTGTTCCGGCTGACCAGCCCGGCCGAGCACCCGTACGGCAGCGCCACCGTGGGCTCCAAGTACCAGGGTCAGCGCGGGCCGACGCCGTCGAAGGCCTACCTGAACTTCGCCTCCCAGCAGTGAGCCGGCGGACCCGGCGCGCGTGAGTTGCGTTACGGGCTAGCCGGTTCGGTCGCGCGTCCGGCGGAAATCGGCCGCTGCCTGGACAGTTGACCGTCATGGAATGGCGCTATTACGCCGCCCGATGGGCGGGTTCGCCGGGTGTACGGATGGCCCGGCACGTCGTAAGGTGGCGACGACAGGTAGGTGTGAACGAGATGGGCTGGCGATGAGTTCGGTGCTGGGAGTGTCGGTGGGGGCGGGCGCGGTTCGCGTCGCACGTCCGTACGCCGGTGATTCCGCCGAGCCCACCAGGAGTTTCGCCGCCTCGGCCGCGCCCGGATACGGCCGGGCCCGCAGCGGATTCGACGGTCCCCCCGACGCGTTCGACGTGCAGGCCGTGCCGGTCGGCGAACGCCGGGTCGACGAGCTGGTCGCCGACGCGGTCGGAGCGGTGCTGGCCGCCGACTCCCGGATCAGCGCCACCGCCATCGCCTATCGCGACGAGAACCACGCGCGCGCCATCCGCGCCGAGCTGGCCCGGCGGCAGTTCACCAACTACGAGCTGGTGCCGGATGTGGTGGCGGCCCTGGAGTTCCTCGAATACTCCGGTGAGCTACGGCCCCACCTCCCTGGGCCGGATTTCGGCACCGTCGCGCTCTACGACCTGGGCGCGTCCGGCCTGTCCGTGACGGTGGTCGATATCGGCACCCGCCAGGTCTGCTTCACCGAACGCACCAGCGATATCAGCGGCGACTATCTGGACGCGCTCATCCGCGAACAGCAGATCGCGTCCGGGCGCATCGCCCATCCGCCGGACCACACCGGCCTCACCGCCCTCGACAAGCTGTGCCGCGAGGCCAAGGAACAGCTCTCCGCCAGCAGCGCGGTGGCCCTGCCCTCCACCGAGGGCCTGGTCCTGTTGTCGCAGGAGAACTTCGAGGCCCTCATCATGCTGGCCGTCGAATCCTCCGCGCGCATGACCCGCGATGTCATCCTGCGCTCCGAGCAGCCCGTGCAGGCCGTCGCCCTGCTCGGCGGCTGCGCCCAGATTCCGCTGGTGGCAAGGGTTCTGCGGCGCTGGCTGGGCGTCCCGGTGATCGTGCCCGCCGCCCCCGAGACCGTGGTGACCCGCGGCGCCGCCATGCTGGCCCGCCCGGTCATGTCGCGCCCGGCGCCCGCCCCGTTCCCGGCCGCGCCCCGCGAGGAGATCGCGCCGCGGCCCGC
>NZ_JBSGCY010000127.1:0-18888 GCF_053602115.1 Nocardia sp. NPDC004582
GGCGCGGCGAACAGGTCGGCAGCGACGCGGTTCTGCGCCGCACGGCCGCGATCGCGCGCTCGGACAGGCCGAGTGCCATGCCCAGCCGACGGTTCGACCAGTCCGGGTAGTAGGCCAGTGCCTGTTCGGCGGCGGCCTTGCGATCGGCGGCGGACAGCGGCAGTCCGTGCGCGGTGTTCAGCCGAACGGCCAGCAGCAGGGCTTGTCCGTCGTCGCCGTCGAAGTAGACGGCGTCGATCCACTGCGACCCGCTCGACTGCGCGGCCCGCACGCGATGGGCGCCGTCGATGACCGTCATGCTCGGCCGGTGCACCACGATCGGCGGCAGCGCGGCTGCGACCTCCGCCAGCGCGGCGACATGCCGTGCGTTCTCCCCGGATTGGCGCAGCGCCGCGCCGATTCGTACGCGGTCCAGGGAGATTCGGACGATCTGGGTGGGATTCGGCTCGAGTCCGCGGACATTCACGCACCGATAGGTGCGCAACCCCATCGATCGCATCAGCCGGGCCGCCAGCCACTGCCGGACGCCGAGAAGAAGAAGCCACCACGCATTGTTCGGTCCGAGCACTGTTGCCGCCTCCCTACGCCGAGCAGCCACAACCGCCGGAGCAGCGGAAGCGTTTCCGGGCAGGGCCTGTCAACGACGCGCCAGGCGGCCTCACGGGGAGAACCGGCAAGATTCCCGCTCGCGCGGGTGCGTTCTGGCGGCAGTGTAGCGATCCGGACATTCCGTGATCAATTGAGCAAATCCCCCGCCCACCAGCGTATTTCCCCCTTGATCACGCTGACCTGCCGCAAACCCGCGACGCGCGGTCAACCGCTGTTATATACCCAACAAACATTACTGATGGTTTGTTTGCTGGCCGGCTAATCCGCCAGGTCCGGGTCCCGAACCGTCACCAGCGCGGCGGTCGTGTACTGATCCAGCGCCATCAACACCGCCCGCGCCCGCACCGTCCGCCACCCGCCATCCAGCGCCCGCACCCGCAACACCCCCGAGGTCCGCGCCTGCGCCAGATCCCGGCTCATGGCCTTCGCGATCCCCAGATCCTCCGGATGAATACCCGGCTCCGGCTCCCCCGCCAACGACTGCCACGCGATCCCGGGCATCGCCGGCCCCATCCACCGCAACAACCGCAGATTCCGCAGATCCATGATCGCCCGGTAATCCCCTTCGGCCGCAGCCGCGTCCAGCACCCGATGCTCGAGAATCACCGGCGGCGGAGCCGAACTCACCTCGGCAGCGTCGCCGATGTCATGGGTAACCCCTCGCATGAAGTGCTGCACCCCCTCGGCGGACGTGCGCTCTTCCAGAATCCGGCAGGAGAAGTGCGCCGCCCGCAACGCCCCGTCGTCCCGTCGCACGGTCCACACCGCCTGATGCTCGGTCCCCGGCGCCGACCGCACGATCTTCGCCAGCGCATCCGACTCGTCGCTGTTCGTGATCACCCTGGCGAACACCCCCGCGATGGCATGCTCCCGAGCCCGATTCTCCGGCGCGACCCCGTACAGATCCAGCAGATCGTCCGATCGCGTGGACTTCGACGTCGAGAGATTGAAGTACCACGCCCCCACCCGATCTCGCGGCGGGATCTCCTCCTCGACCGGCCCCGACCACAGCAATACGGCGTGCACCCGCTCGGGCGTGATGTGCAACGGCACCGTCACCGTCCGCCGCCGCCCGTCCGCGCTGAGGATATCGACCGGCTCGAGCCGGGCCAGGGTCGCGGCCACCGCGCCGCGAATGGCCGAACAGGTCTCCCGCTGCCGGAACATCTGGGTGAGCGGGACGAATTTCCTTGGCGCACTTCCGAGTCCGATCACGGTCGGCTCCCCGCCGCCGAACGTCTCGATCAACAACCACCGGGTTACGGTCACCGCGTACTCCCCTCTCATCCCCTGACCATGAGTACACGAGTCTCCCCCAGCGCGGCAGGATCCGGATCAGTTGCTCGAATTTTGCTCGAGTCAGGTTATCCCCCAATGCTTTTCGCCGAGCACTCGACGTTGAGCCGTTCCCGCCAAGTTTCGTGATCAGCGTGCGGACGACCGGCCGCGGAGTTAATTTGGTCGAGCGTCCAAGTTTCTCGGGGAAAGCAGTACTTCGATGCGAAACATCATTCTGATCACCGCTTCTATCGGTCTTTCACTCGCCATCGCGGCCGGGCCGGCGGCCGCCGAACCACTCACGGTCGAAGGCCCGGGGGTCACCCAGGCCGAGCCCGCGGCACAACAGCCCGGCATGACCTGTCTCGAGGGATTCCTCAAAGGCTGGGCCAGTTCGGCCGCCACCGGCTCGGTCACCGGATTCGCACTCGGGTTCCTCGGCGGGTCCGCCGCGGGACCCGAAAGCGGTTCCGCCGCAGGTCTGTCCAACGGCATCATCACCGCGCTGGCCAGTGGTTCCGGTGGCGGACTCGCCACCTGTGCGCTCGACGAGCTGGCCAACGGGGGCGGCGATGCCTTCCTCGGCTCGACGACCGGGCCGGGCCGCGGATACCTGACCGGGTCCGCCAGCGGGTCCGCGTCCGGCTCGGCCACCAGCGACCTGCCGGGTGCGGTGATATCCAGCATCCTGTCGGGGCTGCTCGGCGCGGCGACCAGCGGGTCGAGTTAGCGGGCCGGGCACGCGACAAGGCCTTCATCGACCTGGTGGAACGGTCGGTGAAGGCCCTTCGCGGTGTGATCAGTAGGTCGGGAGCACGTAGTCCTGGGTCTGGTCCAGCATTTTCATCATGATGGGGCGGAACAGCTTGGTGGTCATGAGCTTTCCGACCTGCTGCATCATCTTCAGGCCGAGCTTCGAGGTGGGGAGCATCATCTGGATGCCGCCGCCGGGGAGTTCCTTGGCCTTCTCCAGGAACGGGGTGACCCGCTCCTCGTAGCGGGCCAGCGCGCCGTCGATATCGGTTGGGGTGGCGGCGATTTCGCCCGCCAGCAGGTAGGCGCCGACAATGGCCATGGCGGTGCCCATGCCGGTCATCGGGGAGCCGCAGAAACCGGAGTCGCCGAGCAGGGTGACGCGGCCCTTGGAGAGGGTGGGCATGTCGACGCGGACCAGCTCGTCGAAGTAGAAGTCCTCGGTGGTCTCCAGGTGCCCGAGGGCCTCCGGGGCCAGCCAGCCCGCGTCCGCCAGCATGTCGCGAATCAGCTTGCGCTGAGCGGGAACATCGCGGCGCAGGGCCGGGTCGGCGTCGGTGCGCAGGGTGATGATGGCCTTCGAGGTGGCCGGGTCGAAATCGGGGCGCAGGCCGAACGAGGCGCGCGGCACCACGTGCATGGACATCCAGTCCTGCTCCACACCCGCCGGGGTCGGGATCGTGTAGAAGGACATGTAGCCGCCCAGGAAGGTGGTGAACTCTTCCTCCGGGCCGAACACCAGCTTCCGGGTCCGCGAGTGCACGCCGTCGGCACCGATCACCAGGTCGTAGCGCTCCTCGCGGCCCGAGTTGAATCCGACCGTGGCGCCGTCGGCATCCTGGTCGATGGTCTCGATCCAGTCGCCGTAGCGGTAGTCGAGTTCGCCCGCGGCGCCGGCGAGTTCGGTGAGCAGCACGTTGTTGAGATCACCCCGGCTGATCTCGATATCGGCCACCGGACCCTTACCGTCGAACATCTCCATCGACATCCGGTACACCGACGACCCGTCCGCCTTGACCAGGGCCATCCCCTTCTCGTGCAGCAAGCTCTTGCTGATCGCCTCCATCAGCCCCATCCGCTCGGCCACCTCCCGGCTGGCCCCGCGCAGGTCGACCGCCTGCCCACCGGGCCGCGGCGCGGTCGCCCGCTCGACTACAGTGACCGCGAAACCGGCCCGAAGCAACTGCAGGGCAACAGCATTGCCGGCAATGCCGCCGCCGGCGACCAGGACGCGAAGGGTGTTGGCGGTGGTGCTCATCGGTTGTCTCCCAGTTCGTGGTGAAGAACGTCTGTCTAAGACATATGTCTACACGAGGTCTGACACGTTTGTCTAGAACAAATGTCTAACACAGTGGTTCAGCGTAGGCTCGAACACGAATCGACGCTGGTGAGAGGACATGAACGTGACGACCCGCAAGGGACGGATCGGACTGTCGATCGGGGCAGTCATGGCAGTGAGCCTCTGGGGCGAGTGGGAAAACTGGCGCGCCTCACGCAGATTCGTGGGCTCCGCCCCCGGCACCACGGAGGCGGTCGTCGTCCTGGGCTATCGCAACGCGGGCCCCCGAGCCAATGCCATGAACCGCTGGCGAGTACGCGCCGGCTTGCGCTCCATCGACCCAGCCGCGGCCAGTAGCCGCCTCATCCTGTGCGGCGGCGCCTGCGCGGGCCCGACCCCCGAAGCCGCACTGATGGCCGACTACGCCACCACCCGCGGCTACCACGGACCGGTCACGGTCGAACGACAGAGCCGAACCACCTGGGAGAACATAGCTTTCGCCCTCCCCTACCTCGAGACCGCCGACCACATCAAGATCGTCTCCCTGCCCCACCACGCCGAACGAGCCCGCTCCTACCTCCTCCGCCAACGCCCAGACCTCGCCGAGCGACTCGTGCGCGGCGCCGACTACCGCTTCGGCGAATGGATGCCCCTGAAACCCCTACTCGCCTTGTACGGCCGGGGAAAACTAGCGCCATGGCGGATCTCGTTCTCACATCGGAACAGCGCGACCAGCTAACCGCCTAACTTGGCGACGAACGGCCATCGGTGCACAAGTTGCGACGGCGGCCGTGCACCCACCTCTCCTCGTCGGATCAGAGTGCCCGCCGCCGCTAGTAGTGGTACCGCGCGTGGACGATCGCGATCGTCTCGCCGGCTACCGAGTAGATCAAGCGGTGTTCGTCGGTGATCCGCCGCGACCAGTAGCCGGATCTGTCCGCCCGCAAGGGTTCCGGCTTGCCGATGCCTTCGAAGGGGTTCCGGGAAACCTCGGCGATCAGGCGGTTGATCTTCGTGAACATCTTGCGGTCCGCGGTGACCCAGTGCTGGTAGTCCTCCCAACCGTTCTTGGTGAACGTGATGTTCATTCGTCCTCCGCATCGATTCGGGCGGCCATATCTTCGAGCTCGCCTAGGGAGAACGTCACCACCTCTCCAGCCTCCGCCTGAGCCATACCTTCCGCGAGCCGCTTCGCGTTCGCCGGGGACCGATACAGATAGATGGTCTCGCGCCACGAGTTGAAGTCCTCTTCACTCATCAGAACGGCGTTGCCCTTCTTACTGGTGATGTGGATCGTGGTGTGGTCGGTGTTGACCTCTTCGATCAGCGGGAACAGCTTGTTGCGGGCTTCGCTCGCCGACACGGATTCAGTCATCGCTACATCCTCCTCTGTACGGGATACTTGTACGGTACCAAAAAATGGTACAAGTTGTGTCCGATCAGCGAAGTCATGTCCTGACCAAATCCGTTCCGCGCTAAGGCATCCAGCCTCAGGGAGCGAAGATGACAAAACAGGAAAGGCCCCTGATTCAGCAGTCTGAACTACTGAATCAGGGGCCTTTTCGGCTCCCCCATCTGGACTCGAACCAGAAACCTGCCGATTAACAGTCGGCTGCTCTGCCAATTGAGCTATAGGGGATTGTTTCCCTGGCTGGCCCTTCCGGACCGGCCGGGGAAAACTTTAGCGTATCGGTTGTACAGTTCCCAAATCGCGGCTCTACCTGCGGGAATGTGGGTGGGGATGGGTCGGGGTGCCGGATCGACAGGGTGGGGTGGGGTCGGGCAGGATATGGGGGCGGACTGGTCTATGGGAGGAGCTTCTCGGGATGCTGCGGTTGATCATCGGTGTGGCGGCTGGGTATGTGCTGGGCGCCAAGGCCGGGCGGGTTCGGTATGAGCAGATCAGCAAGACGACCCGTGCGATCAGTGAGAGTCCTGTCACGCGGAAGGTCGTGTTGATGGGGCGGCAGAAGCTTGCGGACAAGCTGAACACGCAGCCGAAGCTGGAGCCGATGGTGCCGCTGGATGAGCGGACCACGATCCTTGTGCCGCAGGACCAGCTGCGGCGCTGAGGGATTGGGGCTTTGCCCCTTGCCCCTCGCGGGGGCTGCGCCCCCACACCCCTGCCCGGGGCTGCGAGCTTCGCCGCCTGCCGGGTGGGTGTGGTGTGGGTGGGTGAGTAGCGGTTCGTTAGACGCCTGCGAAGTCGCCTGAGTTGCCCATGGCCTGGGTGAGGAGGCTCTTGCGGTATTGCTCCAGGGCTACCAGGTCGCCGAACAGGGCCATGTAGGCGTCGGGTTGTTCGGTGGAGGAGATGCGCTGGAGTTTGGACTTCAGTTCGGCGATCTGGCGGCCTACCCAGGATTCCTGGGTGCGGGCCAGGACGCCGGCGACGAAGCGGGGGATGTCGTCGGCGGATTTCACCGGAAGCGGTTCGGCTGCCAGTTCGGAGACCAT
The DNA here is from genome assembly GCF_053602115.1 of Nocardia sp. NPDC004582. Classification (NCBI taxonomy): domain Bacteria; kingdom Bacillati; phylum Actinomycetota; class Actinomycetes; order Mycobacteriales; family Nocardiaceae; genus Nocardia; species Nocardia sp. NPDC004582. The sequence continues at coordinate 6,377 of NZ_JBSGCY010000127.1, forward strand.
GGCGCGCAGGGTGAGGTCGTCGGTGTTGTCGGCGACGGCGGTGACCCATTCGGCGCCGGTGAGGCCCGCGGCGGTGCCGCCGGCTTCGGCGATGGCGGCGCGGACCGCGACGAACGCCGGGTGGGTGAAGGCTTCGGGCTCGAGGGAGTCGAAGACCGCGCCCGCGAAGGCCGGGTATTGGAGTGCCGCGGCGAGGGTTTGACGCTGGGGCAGCAGGGCCGGGTCCGCGGGGTTGGGGCGGGCGGCGGGGGTGGGTGAAACCTCGTGGTGGGGTTGACGTTCGGGGATGCCGGGCTTGGCGCCGGTGCGGGCGCCCTTGCGGGCCTCCTCGCCGACGCGGCGGACCACCTGCTGGATGTCGTCCCAGCCGACCCAACCGGCCAGTTTGGTGGCGTAGGCCTTGCGGAGGGCGAAGTCCTTGATCTGGGAGACCACGGGAACGGCGCGGCGCAGGGCCTCGACCTGGCCTTCGGGGGCGTCGAGGTTGTGTTCGGCGAGCAGGCCGCGGATGACGAACTCGTACAACGGAACTCGGCGGGCGACCAGGTCGCGGACCGCGCCGTCGCCGTTGCGCTGGCGCAGTTCGCACGGGTCGAGGCCGTCGGGGGCCACGGCGATGTAGGTCTGGCCGGCGAGCTTCTGGTCGCCGGAGAAGGCCTTCAGCGCGGCGGCCTGGCCCGCGGCGTCGCCGTCGAAGGTGTAGATGATCTCGCCGCGCCAGAAGTTGTCGTCCATGAGCAGGCGGCGCAGGATCGCGAGGTGCTCGTCGCCGAAGGCGGTGCCGCAGGAGGCGACCGCGGTCTTGACCCCGGCCAGGTGCATGGCCATGACGTCGGTGTAGCCCTCCACGACCACGGCCTGGTGCCCCTTGGCGATCTCGCGCTTGGCGTGGTCGAGCCCGAACAGCACCTGAGACTTCTTGTACAGCAACGTTTCCGAGGTGTTGATGTACTTGGCGGTCATGGTGTCGTCGTCATACAACCGGCGCGCGCCGAAGCCGATCACCTCGCCGCCGAGATTGCGGATCGGCCACAGCAGGCGGCGGTTGAAGCGGTCCATCGGGCCGCGCTGGCCCTGCTTGGACAGGCCCGCGGCCTCCAGCTCCTTGAACTCGAAACCCTTGCGCAGCAGGTGTTTCGTGAGGGTGTCCCAGCCGCCGGGGGCGTAGCCGCAGCCGAACTGGTGGGCGGCGTTGTGGTCGAAATTACGGTCGGTGAGGTACTTGCGGGCCGCCTCGGCCCCGGGCTCACCGAGCTGTGCGATGTAGAACTCGTGCGCGGCGGCGTTGGCGGCGACCAGCCGGGCGCGGGTGCCGCGGTCGACGCGGACCGAGGTGCCGCCGCCCTCGTAGTTGATCTTGTAGTTGAGCCGGTCGGCCATCTGCTCGACAGCCTCGACGAAACCGATGTGCTCGATCTTCTGCAGGAACGCGAAGACGTCGCCGCCCTCACCGCAGCCGAAGCAGTGGAACACGCCGTGATTGGGCCGCACGTGGAACGACGGCGACTTCTCGTCGTGGAACGGGCACAGGCCCTTCATGGAGTCCGCACCGGCCCGGCGGAGGGCGACGTACTCCCCCACGACATCCTCGATCCGGACACGTTCACGAATCGCCGCGATATCGCGGTCCGGAAGTCGGCCAGCCACGTCAGCGAGTCTAGCCCCGGGCAGCCGACACGCTCGACCGGGACGCACGGGCTGGACGCCGGACCGAATGGCCTTTCCGGCACGTGCCAGGATCGATGCGTGCTCAGCCTCTATCACGACGCCCGGACGCCGGTGCACGTCGTGCCCGCGGGGGTGAAGCTGGCCGGGCTCGCGGTCGCGGGGACGGCACTGTTCTTCGTGTCGTCGATCACCGTGCTGACGAGCGCGCTCATCGTGGTGCTGGGCTTGTACGCGCTCGCGCGGATTCCGTGGCGGACGACCGGGCGGCAGGTCCTTGCGCTGCTGCCGTTCCTGGCGTTGATCGTGATCGCGCAATTGCTCTTCACCGACGCGCGCACGGCGGTCCTGGTCGGGGAACGTCTGCTCACCCTGGTCCTGCTGGCCAATCTGGTGACCTTGACCACCCGCACCTCGGCCATGGTCGACACCATCGAACGCGTACTCACCCCGCTGCGGCCGCTCGGCGTCCGGCCCGAACGGGTCGGCCTGCTGGTCGCCATGACCATCCGATTCATCCCCGTCATCCGCGAGCAGGCCGAACTCGTGCGCGCCGCCCAGCGGGCCCGCGGCATCGAACGCAGCACGGTCTTCCTGGTCCCGCTACTGATCCGCACACTGCGCATGGCCGACGGTGTCGGCGAGGCCCTGGACGCTCGCGGACTGGACTGACCGGTCGGGCCGACACCCATTTAGGATGCCTCAGGTGCGTAGTAGGGATTTGGCGCAGATCGCGCTGTTCGCGGCAATCATGGTGGTCCTGGGATTCTTCCCGCTGATCCAATTGCCGGGAGCCTTCGCACCGTTCACCTCGCAAACTCTGGGCGTCATCCTGGCGGGCTCGATTCTGGGCGCCAAGCGCGGAGCGCTGGCCATGCTGCTCTTCGACGTCCTGGTCTTCGCGGGGCTGCCGGTGCTGGCGGGCGGGCGCGGCGGCCTGTCGGTGATCATGGGTCCGACGGGTGGCTTCGTGATCGCCTATCCGATCGGCGCACTCGTGATCGGCCTGCTCACCGAGCGGGTGTGGAAGCACTACAACCTGCCGCTGGCCCTGCTGATCAACTTCCTGGGTGGCGCGATCGTGCTGTACGCCATCGGGATTCCGTGGATGGCCGCGGCCGCGCACATCTCGCTGGGCAAGGCCATCACCACCTCGGTGGCGTTCCTGCCCGGCGACGTGGTCAAGACGGTGATCGGGTCGCTGGCCGCGGTGGCGGTGCGCAAGGCGTATCCGATGATTCCGGCCCGGGCATGATCGAACTCGACGGCGTCTCACACCGATTCGGCGAGCGCGAAGTACTGCGCGACCTGGACCTGCGGTTGAGCGAGCACCGGATCGCCGTGGTCGGCGCGAACGGTTCGGGCAAGTCCACCTTCGCGCGGCTGCTCAACGGCCTGCAGGTGCCGACGACCGGCACGGTCCGCGTGGACGGCCTCGATACCCGCAAACAGGGTCGGGCCGTTCGTAAACTGGTCGGATTCGTGTTCCAGGATCCGGATGTCCAGATCGTCATGCCGACGGTCGCCGAGGACCTCGCCTTCGGGCTCAAACACCACGGCGTCGCCAAATCCGATATCCCGCAGCGGGTCACCGAGACCCTCGCGACCTACGGCCTCACCGAATTCCGCGACCACCCCGCGCATCTGCTCAGCGGCGGCCAGAAACAGCTGCTCGCCATCGCCGCGGTGCTGTCGGTGCGACCCGAGTACGTGGTGTTCGACGAACCGACCACCCTGCTCGACCTGCGCAATACCCGCCGCGTCACCCGGATGCTGCGCGAGCTTCCACAGAAACTGGTCGTGGTCTCCCACGATCTGGACCTGCTCGCCGATTTCGACCGTGTGCTGGTGTTCGACGAGGGCCGTATCGTGGCCGACGGCCCGCCCGCGCGGACCATCCCGCAGTACGTGGCCATGCACTCCGACTGAGCGTCGGTCCGTGCGCGCCGACCAGGACTTCAGTCCTCGCGCCCGAACAGATACCGCCGCACATGCGCGTTCAACCGCTGTCCCGGCCGCGCGTTGAACGCCATGTGCACGCTCACCCGCGGAATCTCCCCCTGCACCGGCGTCACCCGATGCCGGGACCGCCGCCCGGCGTGCAGCACCAGCGTGCCCGGCACGGTCGGCAGCATCTTCACCATGTGCCGGTGCCGCATCGGCAGCCCGCCCCCGCGCTCGATGAAAGCCCCGGGCAGCGGGATGTATTCGAGCGCCCCGCCCCGCTCCGGCGCGACGATGTGCAGCATGACCGTGTAGTCGGACATGTCATAGTGCCAGTCCTGCACGTCCCCGTTCTCGTGGATCTGCACCGTCATGGCGCCCAGTTCGTCGGCGGACCGGTAGGCCTGCTCCCCCACCAGGTGGGAGACGAACTCCCGCAACGGTTCCCAGTGATAGAGCGCCTTCAGCGGCGAGGAGTCCGGGATCCGGTCGCAGGCCACGGTGAATTCGAAGCGCATGGCGTCGCCGAGTCCGTCGGAGAGCACGTCGGCGGCCATCTCGGTGACCGCGGCGGGCCGCAGGAATTCGGGCAGCACGGTGACTCCGCTGACCAGGAAGTCCGCCTGCGACCGCTCGATCACCGCACGCAGCCGAGTCACGGACCGCCGGTCGAGCGGATATCGCTCGAGGTCGACCAGGTCGTCCACCTCGCGTGTCATCGCGCCCCCTGCCGCCGGATTCACCGCACTCAGGGTATCGCGGCGGCGATGCGTTCCAGGCGGCTCTCGGTGTAGGAGGCGATCTGGTCGACGATCACCCGCACCCGCGCGGTGTCGTCGCCGGCGGCCTCCCACCACGGCAGCAGCAACCGGTCCAGCCCGTGCGGGGCGGCGGCCAGCAACCGGTCGGCGACGAGCAGGACGCGTTCGCGCTGCCCGGCCTGCCGCACCCGGTGGATGGGGTCGGAGAGCACGTAGCGCAACGCCATGGTCTTGAGGACCGCGACCTCGGCGGCCACGATGGGCGGCACCTCCAGATCGGCGGTGTAGCGCGACAATTGGCGGCCGCCCCAGCCGGCGCGGGTGGCCTCGACGGCGGCGGTGGCGAAACGGCCGACCAGATCGCTGGTCAGCCGTTTGAGCGCGACAGAGGCGAGCAGCGAGCCGTCGTACTCGGCGGCGGCCGCGACCACCGGCAGTTCGGAGAGCCGCTGCGCCGCGGCCACCATGTCGTCCACGGAGTGCGCGGCATGCCGTTGCGCGCCGAGTTCGGCGAGCGCCACCTGTTCGGCCGGGTCGGCCAGGGCGCGCAGGTCGATTCGCCCCACGATGACCCCGTCCTCGACATCGTGCACCGAGTAGGCGACATCGTCGGCCCAGTCCATGATCTGCGACTCCAGGCACTGGCGGCGGTCGGGCGCGCCCTTGCGGACCCAGTCCAGGCGGTCCATGTCCACGCCGTAGGCGCCGAACTTGGAGCCGGGACCGGTTCTGCCCCACGGGTATTTGATGACGGCGTCCAGGGCGGCGCGGGTCGGGTTGAGCCCGAAACTGACGCCCCGATCGTCGATCACCTTGGGTTCGATCCGGGTGAGGATGCGCAGGTTCTGCGCGTTTCCCTCGAAACCGCCGTGCGCGTCGGCGAATTGGTCGAGGGCTTTCTCACCGTTGTGCCCGTAGGGCGGATGCCCGATGTCGTGGGCGAGCCCGGCCAGGTCCACCAGGTCGGGATCGCAGCCCAGGCTGTCGGCGATGCTGCGGCCGATCTGGGCGACCTCCAGCGAATGGGTGAGCCGGGTGCGCGGGGTGTCACCGTCGCGCGGGCCCATGACCTGGGTCTTGTCGGCGAGCCGCCGCAGCGCCGCCGAGTGCAGCACCCGCGCCCGGTCGCGCGCGAACTCGCTGCGCCGGGCCGGGCACGGCGACCAGCTCAGTCCCGCCGTCGAATCCGTCTCGGGAACCATGCGTTCCCGGTCGGCGTCGGTGTACACCCCGTCGTAGTCGATGCGTGCGTTCATTGCTCACTGATCCGCCGTGTATTTGAAGTCCGCCGAGAAATGGGTCAGCTGATACCAGAGCAACGCGAAGGTCTCCCGGAAGATGCCGTGCGCCTGCGATTCCCGCGTGTACACCGCGGGCCCGGTGCGGGTGGGCGCGGTCCAGGCCGACAGTCCGGCGTCGCGCGCCATGGTGCGGGTGCGCAGCGAATGCCAGGGGTCGCTGACCAGCACCACCGACGACTTGCCGCGCGCCAGTAGCGCTTTGGACACCGCCTCCACGCTCTGCAGGGTGTCGGATCCGGTTTCGACGGCCAGGATCCGATCCTCGGGCACGCCCTCGTTCTTCAGATAGTTCTTGCCCGAGGCCGCCTCGGTGTAATTGTCGCCGACCCGTTTGCCGCCCACGGTGACGATCATCGGCGCGACCTGCTTGCGGTACAGCTTGCCGGCCTGGTCCAGTCGCGCCTCGAACACCGATGACGGCGTGCCGTCGTATTGGGCCGCGCCCAGCACCACGATGGCGTCGGCGCGGGTGTAGTCGTCGATGCGGGCCACCTGCCACACGTGCAGGGCGGTCCCGCCGACCACGACCAGGCCCATCAGTACTCCGCCGAGCAGTAGTCGCCGCATCCAGCGCAGCGTGCCGCCGCCCCGGCCGGCGGCGGTGGCGGTGGTCATGTCCCGTACCAGCCAGTCTGGTTCGGTGTGGCGGTTGCGGAGTCTCACCAACCGCGCTGCCGCCATTCGGGCAATTGCGGACGCTCGGCGCCGAGTGTGGTGTCATCGCCGTGGCCCGGATACACCGCGGCCTGGTCCGGATAGCGGTCGAACAGCTTGGACTCCACATCGCCGAGCAGCGAGGTGAACTGCTCCGGCGACTGGGTCCGGCCCACGCCACCGGGGAACAGCGAATCACCGGTGAACAGGTGGACGCCGCCCGCGCCGTCGGTCAGCGCCAGCGCGACCGAGCCCGGGGTGTGCCCGCGCAGGTGGATCGCCTCGAGTTCGAGCTCGCCGACCCGGACCTTGTCACCGTCGGCCAGCAGCCGGGCCGGGGCGACCGGCAGCGGCTCGGCGTCGAGCGCGTGCGCGGCGGTGGGAATCTCGGTGGCCGACACCACATCCGGTAGCGCGATCCAGTGGTCGCGATGCTGATGGGTGGTGACGATGAGTTCCACCCGGCCCGGCGCCTCCTGGGCGATGAGCTCGAGAATGCGATCGGCCTCGTTGGCGGCGTCGATCAGCAGGGTGGCCCCGGTGGCGGCGCACTGCACCAGATAGGTGTTGTTGTCCATGCCGCCGACCGACATCTTCACGATGCGCGCGCCCGGAACCTCACGCTGCTGCGGATTGGAGCCGGGCGAGACGTGGCCCGTATAGGGCGAATCGATCGTGATCACCTCACCGATCGTAGTCATGGCTCCCGACACAGTGTGCAGAAGAAACCGACCCTCCGCGTTCCACAGTTAGATTCGACGCATGCGGCCATCGAAGCAGCTGTCCCTCCTCGTGACCGGTCTGCTCGCGGCCTCGGCCCTGATCGGCGGACACGCCGCGCCGGCCGCGGCCGAACCGCCCCTGCGACTGCCCGGCTACATCACCGATCAGGCCGGGGCGCTGGACCGTGGGCAGACCGCGGAGCTGCAGCAGGCCATCGACGCGCTGTACTCGCGTGACCACGAGCGGCTGTGGGTCGTCTACGTGCGCGACTTCAACGGGATGGACTCGCACGCCTGGGGTGAGCAGACCGCGAAGCTGTCCGGGTTCGGGGATCGCGACGTGCTGCTGTCGGTGGCCGTCGACGATCGCGCGTACGCGTTCACCGGGACGGTGCCGCAGTCGGTCAGCGACAAGGAACTGGACCGGTTGCTCACCGACCGGGTGGAGCCGAAGCTGCGCGACGGCCAGTGGGCCGGGGCCGGGCTGGCCACGGCGACCGGCCTCTCGGACGCCATGAGCGGATCCGGTGGGATCGGGTTGTTCCCGATACTGCTCATCGCGCTCGTGGTGGCGCTGGCGGTGCTGGGCATCTGGTGGTGGTCGAAGCGACGCAAGGCGCGGCGGGAACGCTCGGTCATGGAATCGGCGCGCAAGACCGATCCGACCGACACCCGGGCGCTGGAAGCCCTGCCGCTGGTCGTGCTGGACGCCCTGTCCAAGGAGACCCTGGTCGACACCGACAACGCCATTCGCACCAGCACCGAGGAATTGCGCCTGGCCACCGACGAATTCGGGGCCACCGCCACCGCACCCTTCACCGCCGCGCTGGACGGCGCGAAACGGGCGCTGGCCAAGGCGTTCTCGATCCGCCAGCAGCTCGACGACGACATCCCCGAGACCCCGGATCAGCAGCAGCGCATGCTGATCGACCTGGTCAGCAGCTGCGGCAGCGCGAATCGGGAGCTCGACGCCAAGGTCGGCGAATTCGACGCCATGCGCAATCTGCTCATCAATGCCGGGGAGCGGCTGGACGCGCTGACCCGCGACCTGATCGAGCTGACCGCGCGGGTGCCGGGTTCGCAGGCCACCCTCGCGGGGCTGGTGGCCGCGCATCCCGCGTCGGTGCTCGCGCCCATCCACGACAACGTGAGCATGGCGAGCGAGCGAATCGGGTTCGCGGAGAAGACGATCGCGGACGGGCGGGCCGCCGCGGCCAAACCGGTCGGTCAGCAGGGCGCGGCGGTGGCCGATATCCGCGCCGCCGAATCGGCCGTGGACGCGGCTCGCATCCTGCTGGACGCGGTCGACACCGCCGCCACCGACATCGAGCAGGCACGCGCCGGATTGCCCGCCATCATCGAGGAACTGCGCGGCGATCTGGCTACCGCCGAGGGACTTTCACTGCACGGCGGCACCGACCTGCCCGTCGCGACGGCCGCCGCGCGCACCGCCCTCGACCAGGCCACCGCCGGCGGGGCCGGCAATCCGCTCGGCGCCTTCCGGCAGGCCGTCGCCGCCGATGCCGCACTGGATCAGGCGATCGCCGCGGCCGGTGACCGCAAACGAGCGGACGACGACCTGCGCCGCCGTCTCGATCAGACGCTGACCGCGGCCCGCAGCCAGATCAATGCCGCCGCGGACTACATCAGCACCCGCCGCGGCGGGGTCGACGCCGAACCGCGTACCCGCCTCGCCGAGGCCCAGCGCAGTCTGGAGCAGGCCGACCAGCTCGCCGCCTCGAATCCCGAACAAGCTCTCCAATCCGCGCAGCGCGCCGCCGAACTCGGCGCCCGCGCGCTGCACACCGCGCAGGCGGCGGTGCGGGAATGGCAGGCTCAGCAGCAGCAACGCGTCTCTTCGGGCGGCTCCCAGACCGGGGCGATTCTCGGCGGCATTCTCATCGACGGGATGCTGCGCGGCATGGGGAACGAATACCGCCGCGGCGGTGGCGGATTCGGCGGCGGCTTCGGCGGCGGTGGCGGGGGCGGCTACGGCCCCGGCTCCTTCGGCGGTTCGGACGGCTCCCGGCGGATCAGCCGGGGCGGCCGGTTCTGAGGGTTCGGCTCGCGGCGGGCGAGCCGAACCCGGCGCGCTCACCAGCCGGAGCCGGTCCCACCCGAACCCGTGTTGGCCACGATGGTGCCGATGACCATCTGCGCGAGCCCCGCGATCAGGCTGAGAATTCCCATGGTGTCCTCCGACTTCGCTCTCCGCACCGACTGTCCGGTGTAGCGGTGAACCTAGCCCAGCAAACTTGAGAAAGTGGCCCGTTTCAGAACATTTCCCGCAATCAGCGACAATCGGTCATGATTCAGCTAATCCCGCGAGGCGCTACAGCCAGCCGAGACGCTCGGCGGCCCGGACCGCTTCGGCCCGCGTACGAGTCCCGGTCTTGCCGATAGCGGCGGACAGGTGATTGCGAACCGTGCCCTCGGACAGGTGCAGCCGCTTGGCGATGGCGCCCGCCGTCGCGCCATCGGCGGCCGCGGCGAGGACTTCGCGTTCCCGGGCGGTGAGGGGTGAGGTTCCGGCCGTGAGGGTTTCGGTGGCCAGGGCCGGGTCGACGACCCGCAAGCCCAGATGGACGCGGCGGACCGCGTCGGCCAGTTCTCGGGCGGGGGTGTCCTTGACGACGAAGCCGGAGGCGCCCGCGTCGATGGCGCGGCGCAGATAGCCGGGGCGGCCGAAGGTGGTGACCATCAGGATGCGCACGCCGGGGTGGGCGGCGTGCAGCTGGGCGGCGGCCGAGATGCCGTCCAGGCCGGGCATTTCCACGTCCAGCAGGGCCACGTCGGGGGCGGTGCGCTCGACGGCGGCGAGCACCTCGTCACCGCGGCCGACCTCGGCGACCACGTCGAGGTCGGGTTCCAGGCTCAGCAGCGCCGCGAGGGCGCCGCGGACCAGCGCCTGGTCGTCGGCGAGCAGCAGTTTGATCATTCCGGCTCCTTGGTCGTCTCCGGGAAGCTTGCCAGCACCCGGAAGCCGCCGCCGGGGCGCGCGCCGAGGGTGAGTTCGCCGCCGGTGGCCCGCACCCGCTCGCGCAGCCCGGACAGGCCGGATCCGGTGCGGGCCGAGTCGCGCGGGCCCACACCGTCATCGGCGATCTCGATGCTGTTCGCGGTCACCCGCACCCAGCAGTGCGCCGCGCCGCTGTGCCGCACCACATTGGTGACCGCTTCGCGCAGCACCCAGCCGAACACGACACCGTGCCGCGCTGGGAGTTCATCGGAATCCGGTAGCACGCCTTCGATTTCGGCGGCGTCCAGCGCGGTGCGGGCATTGGCCAGCTCGCCCGCGAGCGACACCGCCCGCAGCCCGCCGACGGTCGAGCGCACCCCGGCCAGCGCTTCCCGCGCCAGCTGCTCCACATCCGCCATCTCGGTCTTCGCGCGCTCCGGAGCGACATCGATGAGCCGTTGCGCCAGTTCGGTTTTCACGGTGATGACGGTCAGCGAGTGGCCGAGGATATCGTGCACGTCGCGCCCGACCCGCAGCCGCTCCTCCGCCACGGCCAATTCGGTGAGCTGCCGGCGGGCGATGTGCAGTTCGTGATTGCGTTGCAGGATCACCCGGATCCCGCCGACCGCGAAGGCCGCCAACGCGATCGACTGCATCAGCGAATAGTCGGGCGGCCGCCCCGAGAGCAGTTGCGGCAGTATCGCGAACACGACGAGCAGCGTCAGTTCGAGCGGGACCGCCCGCCGCACCGGCAAAGTGAACGCGATATAGGAGGCCAGGTAGACGCCCAGCCCGAGCATCTGCGCATGCAGGGTGACCGCCGCGGCGACGATCAGCGCCGCCTGCACGGCCAGCGATCCGGCCACCACCAGCCAGGGCGGCCGGGGCGGCCAGCCCTGGTCGGACGGGCCGCGCACCAGCAGCCAATAGGACGCGACATAGGCGATGCCGAACGCGACGATCACCGTGATCGTGTACGCGCGGGCCACCGGATGCTCGAGCTGTCCGGCCTGCCGCAGCGGGTCGAACAGGTACACCGCCCACACGGCCGCGAGCAGCGTCCCGAATCGTCGCCGCCGCCGAATACCCGCTTCCTCCGCGTCCACACCGCCGGACGCTACCCGAGCCCACACCGATCAGCGCCAGTCCGCGTACGGAGTCACCGCGGGCGCGCGGCGGGCGCGATCCCCACGGCAAGCGGGGCGGGTGGATGCGTTCATATCACCACCCTCGCCGACGTACCGGGTTCCTGCCTCTCCCGGTTGTCATCGACAGACCATGACACGTGTCATGGCCCAACGGCCTGTCATGCCCGAGGGGCGCTACCTGTGCCGCTCAGTCGGGTTCGGTGCTGCCGGAGGCGACGGTGAGGGCTCATGGGCCCGCCGGGCGGACGCGACGCGGCGATCAGGCGGTGACGGTGACGCTGTGCAGACCGCCCGGCCCGATCGGGAACGGCGGACGCTCCTCGGCGTCCTGGACTTCGCCGGAGCGGCTGATGGCGCGGGCCTGAATGGTGTGGGTGCCCGGCGGCACGTCGACGATGGTACGCCAGCGCCGCCAGGCCGCGGGCGCCAGTTCGGAGCCGAGTTCCACCGGTAGCCAGTCGGTTTCGCCGATCCGGATCTCCACCCCGGCGACCCCGTGCGGCGGGGCCCAGGCCACGCCCGCGACGGTGAACTTGCCGCCGCTCGCGCCGCCGCCGGAGGCGACGTCGATGCGGGCCTGCGGCCGCACCCACAGCGGTTCGGCGGGCCAGCCGCGCTTCCACCAGTAGTCGACGTGGCTGTCGTCGGTGAGCTCGAGTTCGCCGACCCACTTCGCGCCCGAGTACTGGCCGTAGATGCCGGGCACGAAAACCCGTGCGGGGAAGCCGTGTTCGGGCGGCAGCGGTTGCCCGTTCATGCCGATGACCAGGTAGCCGGGCCATTCCCCGGTGCGCAGCGGTTCCAGCGGCAGCGAGATGGTGTAGCCGTCGACGGCGCGGGTGACCAGGCGGGTCGCACCGGATTCGGGGACGGCGTGGTCGAGCAGGGCGGTCAGCGGGACGCCGAGCCAGCGGGCATTGGCGCACCGCCCGGAGCCGACGGTGTTGTGCACGCACACCATGACGGCGTCGAATTCGACAGCCTGCTCGGCCAGATCGGCCAGCGACAGCCGCAGCCGGTGGGCGACCCGGCCGCCGATGGACAGCCGCCATTCGGCGGGGTCGATGCGCGGGGCCCGCGAATTCACGTCCGCCACATAGAATTTGCTCGCCGGCGTGATCAGCGGGGTCAGCCCCGGTTCGCTGCCGATGCCGTCGTCGGGGACCGGGACATGCGCGCCCATCGGCCCGACCCGCCGGGCCCGTTCCCGGTGCCGCTGGTCCTCGCGCCGCACCAGCGTTTCGGCGGCGGCGATCATGCCGGTTCCCGCTGCGGCCCACAGTAATCCGTGCCCGGCGGGCTTGCGCAGTCCGGCCCGCAGCATCGCCGCGGCGGCCACCGCGCCGAGCGCCCCCGGC
>NZ_JBSGCY010000128.1:0-18432 GCF_053602115.1 Nocardia sp. NPDC004582
GTCGGCCGCCCGCACCGCGCCGCCGGGTCCGCTGCCGGGGATACCGGATAGATCCAGGCCGGATTCGCCGGCCAGCGCCCGCGCGTAGCCGCTGGCGCCCACCCACGCGCCGGATCCGGTGCGGTGCTCGCTCACCATGCGCTCGATATCGGCCCGGACGATGCGCCCGCCGGGCGCGGATCCGTGCACCGTCGCCAGATCGATCCCCGCCTCGGCGGCGAGACGCCGGATCAGCGGTGTGGCCCGGACGGTGGATTCGTGTCCGTCATGACCGTGCGCCGCCACCGGCGCGTCCTGCCCGGCCGGCCCAGCCGGACGGGTCGGCTCCTCCGGTGGGACCGGATAGGGCTGCGCGGCAGCGGGTTTCGTGTCGGTCGGCGCGGCGGCGACCGCGGGCGACGCGGCGGCCACCGGCACGGCCCCGGCCGTCTCGATGGTCGCCAGAGGTGTTCCGACGGGCACGGTGGCCCCCTCGGGAACGAGCAGTTCGCCGATGACGCCGTCGTCGAAGCACTCGACCTCGATCGCCGCCTTGGTGGTGTCGACCTCGGCCACGACATCGCCCTTGTGCACGGCGTCGCCCGGGCGCACCCGCCATTCGAGCAGCGTGCCCTCGGTCATGTCGGCGCCCAGCGACGGCATCCGGAATTCGGCCACCTCAGTTCACCGCCTCGCGGACGGCGTCGGCGACGACCCCCGGTTGCGGCAATGCCGCTTCCTCGAGCTGCCGGGCGTAGGGAATCGGCACCTCGGCGGTGCAGATTCGCGTGATCGGGGCGTCGAGCAGGTAGTAGCCGTTCTCCGCTGCGCGAGCGGCGATCTCGGCGGCGATGCCGACACTGCGCCAGCCTTCGTCCACGATGACCAGCCGGTGCGTGCGTCCGATCGACGCGAGGACGGTCCGCTCGTCGAGGGGACGCAGGGTGCGCAGGTCGATGACTTCGGCGGAGATGCCCTCGCCGGCCAGTTGATCGGCCGCGGCCTCCGCGACGCGCAACGCGCCCCCGTACGACACCAGCGTGACGTCGGTGCCGGCGCGCCGCACGACCGCCGAATCGATGTCGACCGAACCGGCGTCCGCCGGCAGCTCAGCTTCGCTGTTGTAGAGCGCGATCGGTTCGAAGATCAGCACCGGGTCCGGGTCCTGCAGCGCGGTCCACAACATGCCGCGCGCGTCGGCGACAGTGGCCGGAGACAACACCCGCAGGCCCGGGATGTGCGCGTAGAACGCCTCCAGGCTGTGCGAATGCTGGGCTCCCAGTTGGCGTCCGGCGCCGGTGGCCATGCGGATCACCAGCGGCACCCCGAGCTGACCGCCGGACATGTGCCGCAGGGTGGCGGCGTTGTTGAGGATCTGGTCGAGCGCGAGCAGGCTGAAGTTGACGGTCATGATCTCCACGATCGGCCGCAGCCCGCCCAGCGCCGCACCGATGCCCGCGCCGACGAAGGCGGACTCGCTCAGCGGGGTGTCGCGGATGCGCTCGGGGCCGAACTCGTCGAGCAGGCCCCGGCTCACGCCGAAGCAGCCGCCGTAGGCGCCCACGTCCTCACCCATGAGGAACACCCGTTCGTCGCGGATCAGGGCTTCGCGCAACGCTTCCCGCACGGCTTCCCGATAGGTGGTCATCTCGTCTCCGCGTACACGTGGCGGGTCAGGTCGGTGATCGGTTCCAGCGGCGCGGATTCCGCGGCGGCGACCGCGGCCTCGATCTCGGCGTCGACCTCCGCTTCCAGCTTCACCTGGGCGTCGGGCCCGGCCACGCCGGCGGCGCGCAGGTCGGCGAACAGCCGCGGGATCGGATCGCGGGCCTTCCAGCGCTCGATCTCGGCCTTGTCGCGGTAGCGGTCGGCGTCGTACATCGAGTGCGCGCGAAAACGATAGGTGCGCAACTCCAGGAAGCACGGGCCGCGGCCGCCGCGAATCGACTCCAGGGCTCGCCGCGCCGCCGCCGCGACCGCCACCGCGTCCATGCCGTCGACCGGCCACGACGCCAGACCGTACCCGGCGGCCCGCAGCGAGAGATCGGTGACCGCGTGCTCGCGTTTCAGTGCCGTTCCCATGGCGTATCGGTTGTTCTCGCAGGCGAACAGGACCGGCAACCGCCACAGCGCGGCCAGGTTCAGGCACTCGTGGAACTCTCCCTCGGCGACCGCCCCGTCGCCGAACAGGCACACGGTCACCGTGTCGCGGCCGCGCAGCGAATCCGCGAGCGCCAGCCCCACCGCCAGCGGCAGCCCGCCGCCGACGATGGCGTTGCCGCCGTAGAAGCGGCGCTGCCCGTCGAACAGGTGCATGGAACCGCCGCGGCCGTGGCTGCATCCGGTGGCGCGCCCGTACATTTCGGCCATGACCGCGTTCATCGGCACCCCGCGGGCCAGCGCGTGCCCGTGCTCGCGATAGGTGGACACGACGGCGTCACCGGGTTCGAGAGCCCCCAGCAGACCCGCGGCCACCGCCTCCTCCCCGATCGACAGGTGCAGGAAGCCGCGAATGGCCTCGGCGCTGTAGAGCTCGACGCAGCGTTCCTCGAAGCGCCGGATGCGGATCATCTGCCGCAGCAACTCGATTCGCTCATCGGGCGCGGGCGCGACCTCGTCGCCCGCCGCGGTCATCGCGCGGCCTCCAGCGTCGAGATGTCGCCTTCGGGCAGTCCGCGGTCCCTGGCCTTGAGCAGCCGGCGCATCACCTTGCCGCTGCGGGTGTGCGGCAGCGTGTCGGCGAAGGCGAGCTGTTTCGGCGCGACCGCGCCCAATTGCCTTCTGCCGAAGGCGATGATGTCGTCGTGCAGCTCCGGGGAGGGAACATGTCCCGGCCGCAGTTGCACGAAGGCCTTGACCAGCTCGCCCGCCACCGGGTCGGGAGTGCCGATGACCCCGGCCTCGGCGACGGCCGGATGCGCCATGAGCACGCTCTCGACCTCGAACGGGCCGATCAGGTGGCCCGCGGATTTGATGACGTCGTCGGCCCGGCCGACGAACCAGAAGTATCCGTCGCCGTCGCGGCGCGCCAGATCCCCGCTCAGATACCACCCGTCGGCGAAAGCTCGTGCGTACCTGACGGGTTCGTTGCGATAGCCACGGAACATCGAGGGCCAGCCGACGCGCAGGGCCAGCTCCCCCACCTCGTCGTCGGCCGCGTACTCGACCACGCCGTCGGTGACCGCGGCGCGGCCGTCGGGGCCGCGGCGCAGGATCGTGGCCTCGACTCCGGGCAGCGGGCGGCCCATCGAACCGGGCCGGATCTGCTCGGCGGCCAGGTTGGCGATCATGATCGCGCCGGTCTCGGTCTGCCACCAGTTGTCGTGCACCGCATGGCCGAGCACTCGCTCACCCCAGACCACGGCCTCGGGGTTGAGCGGTTCGCCCACACTCGCGACGAACCGCAGGCTGGACAGGTCGGTGCCCGCCGGCAGCTCGTCGCCGCGGCGCATGAGCATGCGCAGCGCGGTCGGGGCCGTGTACCACACCGAAACCCGTTCGGTGGTGAGGATGCCGTACCAGCGCCGGGCGTCGAACTCGGCCTCGTCGCTGATCAGCGTGGCGCCCAGGGTGAGCGGGGCGATGACGCCGTAGGTCATGCCGGTGACCCAGCCGGGATCGGCCGTGCACCAGAAGATGTCGCCGGGTCGCAGGTCCAGGGCGTAGTGGGCGCTGACCCGGTGGGCGAGCACGGCGCCGTGCACATGCACCGCGCCCTTGGGCCTGCCGGTGGTGCCGCTGGTGAAATGCAGCAGGGCGGGATCCTCGGGGCCCGTGCGCACGATGGGGAATTCCTCGGGCACCAGACCCATCGCCAACGTCAGCCCGACGGTGTCGTCGATCTGCGGGTCGTCGATGCCGGCGTCGGTCAGCACCACATGGCGCAACGCGGGCACCGTCAAGCGGTTCGACGCGATCTTGCGGCGGTACTGGTCGACGGTGGTGATCAGCGTGGTCGCACCGGAGATCTCGAGCCGCTGCCGCACCGGCTCCGGGCCGAAGGCCGAGAACAGCGGCACCACAACACATCCGGCCTTCCAGGCACCCAGACAGGCGATGTAGAGCTCCGGGGTGCGGCCCAGCAGCAGGCACACCCGGTCACCGCGGCGCACGCCCAGGTCGCGCAGCACGTGGGCGAATCGGTTGCTGAGCGTGGCGAGTTCGGCGTAGGTGAGGGTGGTGACGCCGCCGGAGGCGGCCAGCCAGCGCAGTGCGGGCGCGTCGGCGAGGGGTGTGCCCAGATGCCGGTCGACGGCTTCGTGGGCGATGTTCACGCCCCCTCCGGGCAGCCCGTCGAGGCAGCGGCGCGCGGAGTCCCAGGTGAATTCCCGGCACGCCATGTCGTACGCCGTGAGATTCGCCTCGGCCCGTTCCCGCGGGGTCTTGTCGATCGGTGTCCAGCCCATCGGTGCCCGCACCGGCGTGCCCTGGTGGTTCGCGGTCTTCATCGGTACCTCCCGCATCCAGTCAACGACCGGGACCCCGGCTCGGGGGAGGGCGTAAAGACCATCGCCTCGGGGACCTCTGTCGCCGTTGCTGTGGCACGAGTCCTCTGCCCGGCACGACTGGATCGAGCGCACGCTCGAGCCAGTACCCAAGTGCCCGATCATCGTCTGAAAGGCCGTGTCCGATGAGCCATCACACCGATCCGTTCGCACCCAGCGTGCACACCGCCCACGAATGGCTGGCGGCCGTGGCCGGCGGCATCGGTGCCGAGGACCGGTTCGTCGCCCACCGCGCCCTGCGGGCCTGGCTGCACACCGTGCGCGACCGGCTGAACGTCAATGCCGCCGCGCATCTCAGCGCCCAGCTGCCCGAGCTGCTGCGCGGAATCTTCTACGAGGGCTGGATGCCCAGCCAGGTGCCGGTCCCGCACGACGCACCGTCGTTCCTGGCCCAGTTCGCCCATGCCGCGGGGGTTACCACCGACGAGGCGGTCCGGCTGGCCGGCGTGGTCACCGACACCCTCGCCGATCTGTTCTCGCCCGGCCTGCTCGACCATGTGCTGGCGCAGCTTCCGGTGAAGCTGCGCTTCATCCTGCTCGGGACCGATCTGTCGGCCATCTACGCGGCCGCAGCGGTCTTCCCGGAGCCCGACGTGCCGCACACCGACGACCTCGACCGCCGCCTGAACGCGCTCACCGAGGCGGTCACCACCCTGGTGCACGGCCTCGAGCTTCCCGCCGATGGCGAATTCGACCGGAACGCGGGGTTCGCGGCCGCGCAGCAGGCCCGCCGAATCCTGCTCGCCGCAGGCCTCACCGGGCCCGCGCACTGATCCCGGCGAGGACATCATGCCCATCCGATCCACCATCCCGCTCGGCCGGGTCGCCGGCATCAGCCTCGGCGCGCACTGGTCGGCCGGGGTCACGGTGGCGTTGTTCACCTGGGTGCTCGCCACCTACCTGCGCGGCACCGCCGGCACCGGAATCATCTGGGCGGCAGCCGTTCTCGGCGCACTCACCCTGATCGCGTGCCTGCTCGCACACGAACTGGCGCACTCGATCGTGGCCACCCGGCACGGGGTCCGCGTCGAGCGCATCGTGCTGTGGCTGCTGGGCGGCGCGTCCGAGCTCGCCGACGAACCCCGCGACGCCCGCACCGATCTCCGGGTCGCGCTGGCCGGGCCGGCCACCAGCCTGCTGCTGGGCGTCGTGGCCTACGCCGCGGCGGCGCTCGCCGCCGTCTTCTCCCCCGGCGGCCCGGTGACCGCCACCCTGCTCTGGCTGGCCACGGTCAATGTCGTTCTCGCCGTGTTCAACATGCTGCCCGGAGCGCCCCTCGACGGCGGCCGGGTGGTGCGGGCGCTGCTGTGGCGCCGCAGCGGCGACCGTCTGCGCGCCGAGACCACCGCCGCCCGCATCGGCCGAGTCGTCGGCATGATCCTGGCCGGTCTCGGCGTCGCCGAGATCCTCGCCGTCGGCAACTTCGGCGGCCTATGGCTGATGCTGCTGGGCTGGTTCCTCTACACCGCCGCCAACGGTGAACTGATGCTCGCGGGTCTGCGACACCGCCTGGGCGACACCACGATCGGCGAGATCATGACCCCACACCCGATCTCGATCCCCGCCGATCACACCGTGGCACAACTGCTCGGCTCGGACGTCGTCTACGCCCATCACCGCGTCTTCCCCGTCGTCGACGCCGACGGCCGACCCCGCGCCGTCCTGGCCTGGCCTGGCCTGGACCGATCTGCTGCGCCCCCGCACCGCCGTCCACCCCGGCCTGCGCGTGTCCGGACTGGCCCGCCCCCTGCAACCGGCCGCGATCGCCGGGCTCGACGCTCCCCTCAGGGACGTGATCGCCCGAATAGTGCTGCGTCCCGATCTGGACGCCATCGCCGTGGTGCACCCCTCCGGCCGGCTCGCGGGCGTGGTCACCGCCACCGACCTCGCCCTCGCCTGCGATCGCTCGGCCCTCGGCCTGCCCGCCCACCCCACCCAGACCTCCTCCTGACCGGCGCTTCGGAACTCCTGACCGGCGCTTCGGAACGCGCCGATCAGGGCTGTCCCGAGCAGGCAGGGCCGTCTCCGCTCAGGCGAAATCGGCCAGGCGTTACGCCGTCCGCGCCTGCGGTGGGCCGCCCGCGATCGGCGGCACGCGTCGAGCAGGAGCAGCAGTTCGACGAAGTTGTCGTTGACCGGCGGCGCGGTGGACTGCACGACATACACATCCTGGCCGCTGACGTGGCCGACGATCGGGCGGATCTCGCCATCCGGGAACCGTTCCAGCACAACGCCGAGCGCGTCGGCGTCGAGCAGTTCGGCGACCGCCGCGGCCAACGCCGGATGCCGCCCGCTCGAGGGTCGTTGGACTCCGCGATGCCGTGCCGGTCAGCTCACGCCGGGTGCAGGTGCGGATTCGGGCGGTGCTGCATAGAGGACAGGCGCGCGGACTCGAGATCTTCCCGGGTTCGCATATCCTCGGCGCTCAACACGTAGGCGTCGGGTCCGGGGAAGATCAGGGACCGGTGCCCGGTGTCGGTCCAGTGCACCAGGTATGGCGGTTCCCCGTCCTTGCCGTGGACTTCCTCGATGAGACCGCGGCGAGGGGTGCCGCCGGTGGTGCGATGCTCTGCGATCAGCCAGTCGCCCTGCGTAGCAAACATGATTCGAACCTTCCTGTCTCCTCGGCACTCGATGTCATCCTCGTCCGGCTTCCGATTCGGGGGAAGGGCCGGAGGTCCCGGCGGGGAGGTCAGGCGGCACCGGTGCCGGACGTGAAAGTGAGTGCCTCACTGACCACTTCACCGAAGCGGGTCGGGTCGGCGAGCAGCCAGCAGTGCCGGCCTTCGACGGTGACCGTCCGGATCTCCTCGTGCGCGGCCCGCAGCGTCTGGGTCGCGGCAGCGGGGATCACATTGTCCTCGTTGCTCCAGACGATCAGTATCGGCAGGCCCCGGCTGCCGAGTGCGGCCAGTTCGGCGGTCAGGTTCGCGGTTCTGACGAGGGTGACCGCGCGCCAGAAGACGCGTGGATGAGCGAGTGCGGCCGGGACGCCGTCGCGGAGGACGACCGGCAGCACGCGGGTCAGCTCGGGCACCGGCAGGAGATCGGCTTGCAGGTGCAGGCCCCAATCCCACAGCGGCCGCCGGGTCATCGCCACCAGCGCGCCGCGGCCGTCGACAGCCCGAATCCGTGCAGCAGCACCACGCTGGGACCGGTGCCGCCGACCAGGTAACGGCTGCCCTCGCCGTCGATCGTCACGGTCCGCCACTCCAGCTCGCTGCCGTCGGTCCGATTGCCGTGCTGCCCTGGGAGCTCCATGTGCCGCACCTATCCGCCCAGCATCGAGAGTTCCGACTTGGCTGCCTTGTCGGCGGCGGCGGCGGTTTCGCGGGCGAAGAACCCGCCGATATCGCTGATCGCGCTCATCAACGGCGCCGGGAACACCACGGTCGTGTTCTTGTCCACGCCGAGCTCGACCAACGTTTGAAGGTTGCGCAGCTGTAGGGCGAGCGGATGCGCCATCATGGTGTCGGAGGCCGCGCCGAGCGCCGCGGCGGCCAGCGATTCACCCTCGGCGGCAATGATTTTCGCACGCTTCTCGCGTTCGGCCTCGGCCTGCCGGGCCATCGCCCGCTTCATGCTCTCGGGCAGCTGGATATCCTTCAGCTCGACCAGCGTGACCTCCACGCCCCACTCCAGGGTGGTGGTGTCGAGGATCTGACGGATGTCGGCGTTGATGGCGTCGGTCTCGGCCAGCGTTTGGTCCAGGGTGTGCCGGCCCACCACCTTGCGCAGGGTGGGTCTGCGCGATCTGACATGCCGCTGCCGCTGGGAAACCGGGAACGGACTCGCCACGGGCGGGCGATTCATCGCTATTCCGCCGACTCGACCTGGATCCTGCGCACCGGCTCCTCCGGCTCACCGAGAGGAACGCTCACCGCACTCGGATCACCGCCCGCGGCTCACGCCGCGGAAGCCTCGCCGGGATCCCGCGCGCCCTGATCGAGCCGCAAGGGCGGGTATGCGTCGGTCAGTAACGCGGAATAGGCCAGGACCCGGTAGAACCATCGGTTGACGCCCATGACGAAGCCGAACAGTCCGCGGGGATAGCGGCCGGTGAACAGCAGCGCCACGGCCGCGATCAGGACCATTACGCCGATCAGCGGAATCGTGGTGCGGCCGCCCTCGTCGTCGCCGCCCCCGAGCGCCACGCCCCCGCTGAGCAGCGCGGCCAGGATCAGGTAGTGCGGGATGGCCAGCAGCCACCACTTCACGAGCACGAGCCCGCGCGAAAGCCGTTGCGGGTAGTCGATCTCCAGGTCCGCCGGGTAGTCGGTCCGGCGCAATGTGAACGGCGGATACCGGTCGGTGCCCAGCGCGGCGTACGTGTAGAACTGCACGCGCCACGACCAGCGCATCACGCCCACGCTGAAGTCGAACAGCGACCGGGGGTAGCGCTCGGTGAACAGGATCGAGAACCACGCGATCACCGTCGCCACCCAGAAGGCGATCCACAGGAAGAACAGCACGACGTAGTGGGGTATCGCGAGAATCCATTTCACCAGCCACAGCCAACGCGACAGGGATTCGTCCAGCTCGCCGCGCAGGCGGACGGCGCTGCCTTCGGGGGTCATATCGGTCTCCTTACGAGATCGCCGGCGGAATCGGTGCCGACTGGTCTCGATCGTCCGCCGCGTCCGATGGACCCGGGCAGCGGCCGAAGTCACACGCCCGGTGGCCTTTCGACGTCAACGGGCCCGGTGCGCGTCCCGCACCGACGGGACGTTGGTCCCCCGCGCACCGGGCCGCAGTGCTCTGTCCGACGCCGTGCGGTTCCGAGCACGCTGAACCCATCGAGCCGATCACTCATCAGGAGTCGTCATGGCACCGGAGACGCCCAGCCCACAGCAGATCTTCCGTGACCGTCGCGAGGCCGGGCGGGTGCTGGCCGGATTGCTCGAACACTATCGTGGCGAGCCCGATCTGCTCGTGCTCGGCCTCGCGCGCGGGGGCGTGCCCGTCGCCTGGGAGGTCGCCGCGGCCCTACACGCCCCGCTGGACACGTTCATCGTGCGCAAGCTGGGCGCGCCCGGGAATCCCGAATTCGCGCTCGGGGCCCTGGCCTCGGACGGACGCGTCGTGGTGAACGACGATATGGTGCGCGCGCTGCGCGTGAGCCCCGAGCAACTGCGATCCATCGCGCGGTCCGAGGCGCACGAGTTGACCCGGCGCCAGATCGTCTACCGCGACGGCCGCGCACCGATCGAGGTGGCCGGGCGGACGGTCATTCTGGTCGACGACGGCTTGGCCACCGGCGCCAGCATGCTGGCCGCGGTCGAGGCGCTGCGTGCGGAGGAGCCCCAGCGCATCGTGGTCGCGGTCCCGGCCGCGCCGGAATCCAGTTGCCGCGAGTTCGGCGCGCTCGTGGACGAGATGGTCTGCGCCACCATGCCTTCCCCGTTCCGTGCGGTCGGCGACTCGTTCTGGAATTTCAGCCAGGTCACCGATGCCGAAGTGCGCGCCCTGCTCGCCACCCCGACCGTCGGCGCGGCGGCCCCCGCCGCCGATCCGGTCGTCGTGCTGCGGGACGCCGCGCTCGAGGCGCCCGCGGGCGTCCCGCCCGAACACGCGCTCGACGATCTCATCGGCGACGCGCGGTTCGTCCTCATCGGTGAGAGCTCGCACGGCACCGAGGAGTTCTACGCCGCGCGGGCGGCCATCACCGGCTGGCTGATCAGCGAGCGCGGTTTCGCCGGTGTGGCCTGCGAGGCCGACTGGCCCGACGCCTACCGGGTCGACCGCTATGTCCGCGGCCTGGGAGCCGACGATTCACCCACGCACGCGCTCAGTGGATTCGAGCGGTTCCCGGGCTGGATGTGGCGCAATACGGTGGTGCGCGAATTCGTCGAATGGCTGCGGCTGCACAACGACCAGCGCCGCCGCGAGGGGCGCGACTGCGCCGGCTTCTACGGCCTGGACCTGTACTCCATGCACCGCTCGATGCGCCGGGTCATCGAGTACCTCGAACAGGTGGATCCGGCCGCCGCGCGCCGCGCCGCGCGCCGCTACGCCTGTTTCGACCGTGTCTCCGAGGAGGACGGTCAGGCCTACGGTTTCGCCGCGGCGTTCGGCGGCGGGGAATCCTGCCAGGCCGAGGTGGTCCGGCAGCTGGTCGAACTGCGGCGCGCCACGGCCGATCTCGTCGAGGCCGGCGATGGCGACGCGCATTTCGACGCGCTGCAGAATGCCTCGACGGTGCGTGACGCCGAGGCCTACTACCGGGCCATGTTCGGTCCCCGGGTGAGTTCGTGGAATCTACGCGACGTGCACATGGCCGACACCCTCGACGCACTGGCCGCCCAGCTGTCCCGGCCCGACACACCGGCACGGATCGTGGTGTGGGCGCACAATTCTCATGTAGGCGATGCTCGCGCCACCGAGATGGCCGCCGACGGGCAGCTCTCGCTGGGACAACTGGTGCGTGAGCGCCACCACGGGCAGTGCCGCACCATCGGATTCACCACCGCCTCCGGTACCGTCACCGCGGCGAGCCGCTGGGACGGCGCGGCCGAGCGCAAGACCGTACGTCCGCCGCTGCCCAGCAGTATCGAGGAACTCCTGCACGACACCGGGATTCCCGCGTTGTATCTGCGCACCGACCGGCCCGACAACGTCACCGGCATTCTGCGCGCGCCCCGCTTGGAACGCGCCATCGGCGTCATCTACCAGCCAGGCACCGAACGCCAGAGCCACTACTTCCACACCCGCATGGCTGATCGATTCGACGCCGTCATCCACATCGATCGGACCACCGCGCTCCAACCGCTCGTGCCGGACAGCACCGACGCCGCGGGCACGGTCCCGGAGACCTACCCGAGTGGACTCTGAGCCCGAAATCGCCGGGCGTCAGGCCCGTTCATCATCCGGAGCTCGCATGATCCCGATCGGTCTAGGCTCCCGGCGCCGTTTCCGGCGGCCCAGGATGATCCACCGGTGCCGGGCTGTCGTGCTCACCGGCGTCGAGCGCGGTGACCGTACGGAATCCGGCGGCCAGACACTCGGCCAGCACTGCCGGATCGGGCACCGCGGCGGTGTCGGAATTGATTCCGATACAGCAGGTTCCGGTGTGCGAGATCAGAGTGATGTTGAACGCGGTGCCGGTGGTGGGCCCGAAGGGGTAGATCCGTTCGATCTTCGCCCCGGCGACGTAGAGTTCGACCGGGGATCCCGGGACGTCGGAGGCGATGAAGTCGACGTGTTTGAACATCGGGCTGAGCAGGCCGACAGGCAGCCGGTTGAAGGTCGCCGCGACCGCGTTCGACAGCGGGATCGCCGGTTCGTGCCGCCATCGCGCGACGGTCGCGTCGAGCGCACGCATGAGATCGGCCGCGCCACCGCCGACGGGGACGGCGAAGCGGGCGAGCGTGATCCGGTTGCCTCCGAGCGGATCTCCGGCGCGCCGCAGGCTGATCGGCATCGCCACCCGCAGCTGCTCGACAGTCTTCCCGTGCCGTTCGTGGTATGCGCGCAAGCCGATCAGAACCGAGGCCAGGTAGGCGTCGTTGACCGTGCAGCCGGCCAGGCGCGCTCCACGCCGCAGCGTCTCGAGCGGCACCTCTAGCACCGTCAGCCGCCGCCCCAGGCTCCGCTCGGTCATCAGCGGCGACAGTGTCCTGGTGATCGGGCGAGCGAGCCGGAGCAGGGATTCGGCCACCGCGGCGCCGTCGCGCACCGCGCCGACAGGGTCGGTCACGGCACGCCACGCGATCGGGGGTATAGCCGCCAGCCCGGTGCGCACCAGGTCCGCCCCCGCCGACCAGTTCCACGCGACGATGTCGCCGAGCAGGCCGTCGCCCGACCGCGCCGGGTCGGAGACCGGTTCGTGCACGGTGCCCGCACGGGTGAAATCCAGAATCTCACCGGCGATCTGGATGCCGCCGACCCCGTCGGTGAGGCTGTGGTGCACCTTGAGCAGGAGTGCGCTCTTCCCCCCGTCCAGACCGCCGAGCACGGTGAACCGCCACAGCGGCCGGGCCGGATCGAACGCGGACATGACCTCGGTGCGCGCGAACTCGATCACCGACGACAGGTCCGCGGGAGCCGGTAGGGCGAGATGGCGGACGTGCCAGGACAAGTCGAAATCCGGATCGGGGATCCACCGCGGCGGCGTGAGCCCCCACGGCGCGGTGACCAACCGGTGCCGGAACCTCGGCACCGCCCGCGTACCCCGATCGAGCATGCGCAGCAACCGATCCCAGTCCGGTTCGGTGTCGAGGACCAGCACCGTCACGATCGTCGAGCGCAGCGTGGGATCCTGCTCCATGCTCCACGCGAACAGGTCCGACTGCGTCATGTGTGCGTCGTGTGAGGCCATTGTCCCTGCCGTCCCGGAATGCGCGAATCCTGTACTCGCCGGGCTGTTTCATCGTTTCCACTGTGACCTGGCAGCGCCCGTGATCGGCAGGGGCGAAGGTCACCCGGACGGCGTGCCTTCGGGCACCGCGCTCGCGGCTCGGGGAAGGGACGGAGCGACGATCGGATGGGGACCATCGGCCCTACAGCGCGCCGTGTGCTCGCGCCCATGCTGGTGCACGCTGCCGAAGCCCTCGGCAACCGTTCACCGTTCTCGTGCTAGGAGCAACCCATGACCACTCCCGCTCAGCAGCAGTCCGCCCAGACCACCCGACC
Source organism: Nocardia sp. NPDC004582 (assembly GCF_053602115.1). Classification (NCBI taxonomy): domain Bacteria; kingdom Bacillati; phylum Actinomycetota; class Actinomycetes; order Mycobacteriales; family Nocardiaceae; genus Nocardia; species Nocardia sp. NPDC004582. Next base: position 13,116 of record NZ_JBSGCY010000128.1, read on the forward strand.
CGAGCGTCTGTCCGACGAGGTCCTCGAATCGGCCAAGGCCGGACAGCGGGCCGCCAGCGCGGCCGTACACACGTTCATCAGCACCGTCGACGAGGCGATTCGTGAACGGCGGGAGGCGATCCGCGAGGATTCGGCCCTGCACGCGCTGCGCACGACCCTCGTCGACGCCGGGCTGGAATTGTCCGACAAGCTGATCACGGCGCAGTACGAGTTCCTGCGCAGCGTCGTGCGGGACGCGAGCGGCGCGCTGAACAAGGCCGACGGCGACAAGCACTGAACGGCACTGCCCGCGGGCCGATGACCCGACGCCCGGTGGCCGCGCCGACACGATCGGCGGCCGCCGCGCTTCGTCGTCGGTGGCGGAGCGCCGAAGGAGTGACCACGTACTCCGCAGGACTCCGCAGGCGCTGATCCGAATCGGCTCCGCCCCACCCGATGACGCTCCAGCGCCCCCGCGTACGCCCCGCCGCCCGGTCGCCGACATCCTCACCGTCGGGTGAGGTCGCGTGGCCGGGCCGGGGCCTTCGGCGTCACATCGCCATCGGGGGCAGGATGCCTTGCTGATGCAGCCACATCATGACCGTGTGGCACAGCTGCATCAGCGGGGACGACATATCCATGGCGTTCATGTCCATTTCGATCTCAACTCCTCGAATCCAGGTCGGCGGAATACCTCCGCCGACTTCGACGATCGCACAGCACAATCGGGCCTGAGCAGGGCCCGAAGACCCCACCGCCGAGTCCAACGTCTCCACTGTCAGCGGATGCTGGACGGCACCACGATCATCGGGCATTCCACCGTGTGCAGCAGCGCGTCGCTGGTCGAGCCGAGCAGCATGCCGGGGAATCCGCCCCGGCCGTGGCGGCCGACAACAAGCAGCTGCGCGCTCTCCGAGGCGTCCAGCAGTGACCGGATCGGGCGGTCTCGCACCAGGATTCGGCGCACCGGGACGTCCGGGTACCGTTCACCGAAGCCGGCGAGCCGCTCCGCGAGCAGCTCGGTCTCACGCTCGCGAACGGCGTCCCAGCCCGCCATTGGCAGACCCGCGCGGTTGGTGTCGCTCCAGGCGTGCAGCGCGTCCAGTCCGACCTTGCGCCGGGAGGCCTCCGCGAAGGCGAGCTCGAGCGCGGGCACGCTGCGCGGCGAGCCGTCGATGCCGACGAGCACCGGCTGCTCGGCCGAGACCGGGTCGAGCGCGGAGGTCGAACGCACGACCGCCACCGGGCAGTGCGCATGGCGGGTCAGCGCGGTGCTGACCGATCCGAGCAGCCCGCGCCCGATCGCACCGCGGCCGTGACTGCCCACCACCAGCAGGCGGGCGTACCGGGACCGTTCGATGAGAGCCGGAATCGCCGGGTCGAAGGTGATGTCGGTGTCGATGGTCAGCGCATCGCCTATGGCGGCGGCGCGCGCCACGCGAGTCGCCTCGGCCACCACGCGCCGACCGTCGAGGCGCTGCCAGTCGATGTCGGCGTCGGTGAGCACCGCACCACGACCCCAGCCGCCGGGGACCGCCACCGAGGTGACGACCTCCAGCGGCGAGCCGTGCAGTCCCGCGTCCACCGCCGCCCAGGCCACCGCGAGATAGGAGACGGCCGACCCGTCGGTCGCGACGACGATCGGCGGATTCAGCGGGCCACCACCGGCTTCGGTGGCGGCGGTCGTCTCCACCGGCCGGCTCACTGCCGTGCGCCCGACGCCCGCAGCGCGGCCAGCCGGGTGGTGTATTCGGCCTCGTCGATCTCACCGCGTGCGAAGCGCTGCGCGAGCAGTTCCTGCGGTGAGGGGGACGCGTAGCGCGGTGTGGTGTCGCGATCGGTGACCGCGAACCGGATCGCGATCACGACCCCGCCGATGACGAGGGCCCAGAAGGCAAGCATGCCCACGCCCATCCATGCGTAACCCCAGCCACTCATATCGTGGTCGTACCAATACATCATGGCGATGCCTCCGATCCGTTCGTTTCGCCATTACCGGCGCTGGGCGCCGGACGCTTCGAGTTCCCCGGCCTGTCCGGTGGTCGCTCCGCCGTCGACCACGAATTCCGAACCGGTCGAGAAGGTCGCCTCGGTGACCAGGAAGCGGACCATGGCGGCGACCTCCTCCGGCTCGCCGAATCGCGGAAGGGGCTGAGTGGCAGCGATGGGCTCGGCCAGGCCGGTGGCCATCGCGGAGTGAATCGGCCCCGGGTGCACCGAGCACACACGGATGCCGGACGAACCCAGTTCCAGCGCCGCGGCTTTGGTGAGTCCCCGCAGTGCCCATTTACTGGCGACGTATCCGCTGATCCCGGCGTAACCCATCAGGCCGGCGGTCGAGGAGACGTTGACGATGGCGCCGCCGCCCGCCGCGCGCAGACAGGGCGCGGCCAGCCGGATACCGAGCCAGGCACCGAAGAGGTTGACATCGAGGACATGCCGGAACAGGTCGGGCGATTCGGTCTCCACGGTCCCGAAGTCGAGGATCTCGGCATTGTTGACCAGCGCGGCCAGCGGGCCGAATTCGCGTTCGGTCTCGTCGATCACCCGCTGCCATTCGTGCTCGTCGGTGACATCGAGGTGATGGAATCGAGCCTGCCGCCCACATGTCTCGGCAAGCGTCGTCCCGTTGTCGACGCGTAGATCGGCGATGGCGACGCCGAAGCCCGCCTTCACCAATTCCGCGACCACCGCCGCGCCGATTCCGCGCGCACCGCCGGTGACGATCGCGCTCCGGCCCGCGAACTCGGTCATGGCCTGTCCTCCGTTCCGCGCGAATCCGCTGTTCGGTCACAGCATCCCGCGCGGCACCCGCGTGCCGAGACGGCCGAAAGTCACCTGTTCCGGGGGCGGATGCCGGGCCATCGGTCCCTGCGGTAATCCGGCCCGGCGGCCCAGGATCGAGATTGACGCATACCGAGAGGAATCCAGCGATGAGAACAGCGACCGCGACCGCGACCGGTGTGGCCTCGGCCCTGGCCGGCCTGGCGATCGGCTACCGGCTCTTCGCCCGAAATACCTGCCTGACCTGGGGATCGACGACCGAAGAGGTCGGCCGTACGATGCCCGGCGACGAGCTGCTGCCCGGAGCCGGCACCGTCACCACCCGCGCGATCACCGTCGCCGCCACCCCGGAGCAGATCTGGCCGTGGCTGGTCCAGATGGGCCCCGGCCGCGGCGGGGCCTACACCTACGACTGGATCGAGAATCTGCTCGGCCTGGACATGCACAGCGCCGACGAGATCCTGCCCCAGTATCAGCGGCTCGCGGTCGACGACGTGCTGCCGATGGGCGCGTCCGGTCCCGCGATGCGGGTGGCCGTGCTCGACCGCCCCCACGCGTTCGTCCTCGCCTCGACCGACCATCATTGGGTGTGGGCGTTCGGGCTGTATCCGTCCGCCGAGGGCACCAGGCTGGTCAGCCGCAACCGGATCGCGCTTCCGGCTGCCGGTTGGCCGCGAAGCCTGTTCTCCATGCTGGTCATGGAGCCCGGCAGCCTGGTGATGGAGGCCGCGATGCTGCGCGGCATCAAGCAGCGCGCCGAACGCACCGTGCCGCCGCTCGCCCCGGTGACCAACGTCCCCGCTGAGCAGGCGCAAAGCCCGTATGTTCCGGACTGGCCGACGAGAACACTCGGAGGATGACCACCATGAACGCCACCCCGCTCGCCGTCCCCGACCATCGCACCCTGATGTCCGCGATGCGCCTGGCTTCGCGCGCACCGTCGGTGCACAACACGCAGCCCTGGCACTGGCGCTTCGACGGTGAACGCCTGCACCTGCACTCCGACCCCGACCGCGTGCTCGTCACCGCCGACCCGCAGGGCAGGCAACAGGTGATCAGCTGCGGCGCCATGCTGCACCATGTCCGCACCGCCTTCGGCGCGCAGGGCTGGCACACCGACACCACCCGGCTGCCCGACCCGCTCGATCCCGGCAAACTCGCCGAGATCAGCTTCCGGCCCTGGCCCGATCCCCCGGCCGGGCTGGTGGCCCGGGCGGGCGCGATCGACTACCGCCGCACCGACCGGCTGCCACTGGACCCGCCCGCAGGGTGGGATGTCGTGGTGCGCACACTGCGCATGCTGGTGTCCCCGCACTACGTGGACCTCGAGGTGCTCCCCGAATTGGTGCGGGCCAGACTGTCCACGGTATCCGAGCAGGCGGCGTCGCTGCGTCGGCATGATCAGATGTATCTGGCCGAAATCCGCTGGTGGTCAGGTCATTCCGGATTCCCCGAGGGAGTTCCGGCCGAGGCGCTGGTCTCCGACTCGGAGTTCGCCCGGGCGCGGGTGGGCCGGGCGTTCCCGCCCGCGCCCCACTCCGCGCGTCGCCCCGGCACCGAGGACCGCGCCCAGCTGGTCGTCCTGAGCACCCCAGGCGATTCGATCGCCGAATGGCTGGCGACCGGCGAGGCGCTCTCGGCGATCCTGCTCGAGTGCACCGTGGCCGGTCTAGCCACCTGTTCGTTGACGCATATCACCGAATTGCCCACGGCACGAAACATTCTCACCGGATTCCTGACCCAGCCGGGCAAGCCGCAGATCGTGGTGCGCATCGGCACGCCGCCGACCGACGAGCCCGAGCATCCACCGACGCCGCGCCGCCCGCTCGCCGAGACCTTGACCATCGACCGGCCCTGAACAGAGGCCCGAATGACCATCGGCGACACGGTGACGATCGACCGGGACGGCCTGGACCGGCTCGTGGTCGTGTTGCGTGAGCACGGATACCGGGTCATCGGTCCGCGGCTCCGCGACAATGCGATCGTGCTCGACGAGCTCGACACACCGGCCGATCTGCCCGCCGGCTGGGGGGTGCACACCCAGGCGGGCCGTTACCGCGTCTTCCGCCGCACCGACGCGGCGGTGTTCGCGCACTCGGCGGGCCCTGGGTCGTGGAAGCAGTTCCTGCATCCGCCCCGCCGCCGCCTCGCCCGGCTCGACGCGGACCTGACCGCCGAACCGGCCGACCCGGTTTCGGAGGCTCCGGCACCCACCGCGTTCCTCGGCGTCCGCGGCTGCGATATGGCCGCGATCGCCATACTCGACCGGGTGCTCGGCGGCGGCGCGTATCCGGACCCGGCCTTCGCGACCGGGCGGTCCGGGCTGTTCCTGATCGGGGTGAACTGCACCGAACCGGGCGGCGTCTGCTTCTGCGCGTCGATGGGCACCGGGCCCGGCGTCGCCTCCGGCTACGACCTCGCGCTCACCGAACGGATCGACGCCACCGGGCATCGATTCCTGGTCGAGGTGGGCAGTGTGGCCGGTGAGCGCGTACTCGCCGACCTGTCCACCCGGCCGACGCCCGAGGACGACCGCGCGGCCGCGGCCGCCGAG
>NZ_JBSGCY010000129.1:0-18416 GCF_053602115.1 Nocardia sp. NPDC004582
GAACCCGGCGGCCAGGTGGAAGACGTGGTCGACCGCACCGCGGTGGGCGGCGATCCAGCTCGCGTCGACGCCGAGTCCGGGCGCGGCCAGGTCGCCGCGGACCGGGTGGACCCGGTCGCGGCCGCCCCACTCGCGTAGGCAGCGGTTGTAGCGCAGCACCGAGTCCTCGCCCGGACGCACCAGGACGTGAACGTCCGCGCCGCGCTTCAGGAGTTCGGGTACGAGAAACCGACCGATGAACCCGGTTGCCCCGGTAACCAGGTAAGACATGGGGGCCACCTTAACGTGACGCACGCCACTCGAAGCCCGGGGGCCGCACCCGGGGAAACCGGTCGGGCGTGTCCGCCCGCCGGTTTCCGCCGCGGCCTACGCTCCGGTCTCGGCCGCGCGCCGGTACCCGCGGATGGCGGGGTAGGCGAACACCACGATCATGCCGATCGCCCAGGCGGCGGTCTTCCACAGCGGGGTCGCGATCGGCCCGTCGTAGGACAGTCCGCGCATGGCGTCGATGGCCGTGCTCATGGGCTGGTTCTCGACCGTCTTCTGCAGCCACACCGGGTAGGCGAAGACCGGCACGAACCCGGAGTTGAAGAACATCAGCAGGGTGTTGATGATGCCGACCAGCGACACCAGCATGACACCGTCGGTCATGGTGGCCAGGGCCGTCACCAGCACCGCGAACCCGATGGCGAACAGGATCGGGATGCACAGCATGGCGATCGAGGCGGCGGGCCCGTACCAGAACCGGAAGCCCAGCGCGACACCGACCGCCAGCACGAACAGCGAGGTGATCAGTACGCGGACGCCTTCGGCGAGCAGTCGCCCGGTCAGTCCGGCGGCGCGATGGATCGGCATGGTGTGGAAGCGCCCGAGCAGCCCGCTGGACTTCTCGGCCTTGAAGCCGAGCGCGCTCACGATCGACCCGGACATGGCCGCGACCAGCATGACCATCGGGACGGTGCCGTAGATGCTGGGCATGCCCGTGGCGGTGGTGATCGAGTCACCGAGCACGATCCGGAACATGATGAGCGTCGCGGCCGGGTAGATCAGGGTCTGGATGGTGGTGGAGGGGTCGCGACTCCATCCGATGAGCATCCGCTTGCACTGGATCAGGCTCTGCTGCGCCCAGATCGAGACGGCACGCTCGGACCGGGACGCCACCACGGGCAGCGGTTGATGGCCCGCCCAGGAATCCGCTTCGGGAACTGCTTGCGCTGCGGCCGTCTCGACCGTGGTCGCCGTGCTCATGACCGCCTCATACTCGCCCAGACCGCCAGCGGCAGGAAGGCGACGAGCAGCCCGCCCAGCCACACCAGCGGCACCCACAACACATTCCAGCTCACCCCGTGCGCGGCCATGTCGCGCATCGCGAAGGAGAACTGGGAGATCGGCTGGTTGCGAACGAAGGGACGCACCCAGACCGGAAATCCGGATTCGGGCACGAATCCGCAGGAGAACATGCCGAAGATGAGCGTCGGCAGAGTCAACGCCTGGCTCAGCGATTCCGGGCTCTTCGTCAGCGAGCCGAGCCCGTCCGCGCCGATGGCCAGAATCGTGCCGACCGCGAGGGCGAACACGCAGAACAGGGCGGCCTGTCCCCAGCCGGCGACGAATCGGAAGCCGATCAGATTCCCCCAGACCAGAGCCGCGACAAGGGAAACCACCGATCGCACGAAGCCCGCCGACAGCCGGGATACCAGCGGCACCATTTTGCCGATGGGCATGGTCTGCATGCGGGTGTTGAGTCCGGTCATGGCTTCGAACGCGGCCAGCTGCGCGTTGGACATCATGGTGAACGACATCGTCTGCAGCACGATGATCGGCATGACGAACTGCGCGTAGTCGATGCCCTGGAATTTCATCACGTACCGCAGCGGCAGATAGAAGCCGAGGGTGAAGACCAGCGGCACGACCACCGCGATGAGCATCTCGCCCTGGGTGAACATCACCCAGACGACACGTCCGGTGAGCGCACGCCATTGCGCGAAGCTGTTGGGACGGGCCGGGGGCACCCCCTCGAACAGATCGGCGCCCGCGGCCGCGGCCGCGGTCATGCGGCGCCGTCCGCGGCCACGGTCTCCTTGGTCCCGGAGTGACCGGTGAGAGTGAGGAAGACGTCGTCGAGCGAGGGGCGGCGCAGTCCGATATCGGCGAGCTGGACGCCCGCGCTGTCGAGGCGCCGCAGGGCCTCGGAGAGGGTGCCGGCGCCGTCGGGGGCCGGAATGGAGAGCCGGTCGCCGCCGGCGATGTCCGCGCGGACCGCGGCGGGCACGAGATCGCCGAGCGCGTCGGCGACCTTGCTCAGCTGGGTCGGGTCGAGCGGGACCACCTCGCAATAACTTCCGCCGGTCTTCTCCTTGAGGACGTCGGCGGTGCCTTCCGCGATCACGGTGCCCTTGTCGATGACGATGATGTTGTCGCTGAGCACATCGGCCTCTTCGAGGTACTGCGTGGTCAGCAGCACGGTGATGCCCTGATTCTTGAGCGCGGTCACCAGGTCCCAGACGCCTTGGCGGCTGCGGGGATCCAGGCCGGTGGTGGGTTCGTCGAGGAACACCACTTCGGGCCGGACCACCAGACCGCAGGCGATGTCGACGCGGCGGCGCATACCGCCGGAGTAGTGCCGCACGGCACGACGGCCCGCGCCGGTGAGGTCGAATTCCTCGAGCAGGGCGTCGGCGCGCTGGCGGGCGGCCTTGCGCGGCAGGCCCATGAGGCGGCCGAAGAGCTCGAGGTTCTCGCGCCCGGAGAGGTTCTCGTCGAGGGCGGCGTACTGGCCGGTCATCATGATGGACCGGCGTACCGCGGGGGCGTCGGCGCGCACTTCGTGTCCGGCGACGCGGGCGATGCCGGAATCGGGGCGCAGCAGGGTGGACAGAATCTTGACCATCGTGGTCTTGCCGGCCCCGTTCGGACCGAGGATGCCCAGAACCTGCCCTCGGGCGGCGGTGAAGCTGATCCCTTGCAGCGCGTGCACGTCGCCGAACGACTTGCGGACGTCTTCGACGTACACGGCCGGATCGTCGGGCGCTAGGGGTTCCGGTCTGTCCAAGCTGGGCATCAACTCTCCACTATCTACTGTCGGGCTGAACGTTGTCGCCCCGGGGCGGCGGGTGCTCCATCCCGTGGGGATGATCCGCACCGCCTGGCGTGATGTTACCGGCGCACCGCGCGGCAGGCCGTTTCTTTGCCGAAGCAGCGAATTTCAAACTGTGCCCTTGGTCACACACCGAGGGTCCGCCGAATAGCCGCTGATCCAGGCGCAGACCGGGCGGTATGCGGCGATTTCGCTACCTTGTCGCATCTGCGCCTCGAACCATAGTCTGGCCTTGGCGGGGAGAGACATTCACAGGCCACGAGAGGTTGACCATGGCCGAGTCGGCGCAGCCGGCAGCAGGACGCGCCGGCGCGCGCGGATCCAAGGTACTCACGTCCTACGACCCCAGGACCGGGGAAGTCGTGGGCGAATACGCGGGCATGGGCGCGGGCGAGCTGACCCGCACCGTGCGCTCCGCCCGCAGCGCCGAACAATGGTGGGCGGCACTGGGATTCGACGCCCGCAAACGCTGGCTACTGGACTGGAAACGCAGCCTCGCCCGCGGCACCCGCGACCTGGTCGAACTGATCAGCCGCGAGACCGGCAAGCCGCGCATCGACGCCGCCATCGAGGTGACCCTGGCCGTCGAACATCTGGATTGGGCTGCGCGACATGCCGAACGGACCCTGGGCCGCACCAACCGGCTCGGCGCCCGGCTGCGCCGCGAGCCGACCGGCACCATCGGCTACCTGCCGCTGGGCGTGGTCGGCGTGCTGGGTCCCTGGCACAATCCCGTTCTCACCCCGATGAATTCGATCGCCAGCGCGATGGCGTCGGGCAACGCGGTGGTGTTCAAGCCCAATGAGCTGACCCCCGGCGTGGGCGCCTGGCTGGCCGACACCTGGAACCACCTGGCCCCGAATCAGCCTGTGCTGCAAGTGGTCACCGGCGACAGCGGCACCGCCGCCGCCCTGTGCCGCGCGCCCGTGGACAAGCTCGCCTACGCCGGATCCGGTGCGGGCGCGCGCGAGGTGGCGGCGCTGGCCGCCGAGTCGTCCACTCCCCTGGTCATCGAACCGGGCGGGCGCGGGTCGATGGTGGTGCAGGTCGACGCCAAACTCGATAGCGCCGCGGCCGCCGCGGTGTACGGCGCCATGGCCAATTCGGGCCAGCAGCCCGCCGGGGTGCGGCGCGTGTACGTGGCCGACTCGGTGTACGAGCCGTTCCTGGAGCTGGTGGCCGATCAGGCCCGGCGGCTGCGGCCCGGCGCGGACCGGCGTGCCTCCTACGGCCCGATGATCGTGGACGCCCAGATCGAGGTGGTGCGCCGCCAGGTGCGCGACGCGGTGACCCGGGGCGCGCGGCTGGTGGTCGGCAGCCTGGAATCCATTCGCGAGCCCTATATCGAGCCGATCGTGCTCACCGAGGTCCCGGAGACCAGCGCCGCGGTGACCGGTGAGGCCGTGGGGCCGGTGCTGGTGGTGAATCGGGTGGCCACCATGGACGAGGCCGCCGATCGGGTGAACGCGGACCGCACGCCGCGCACCGTCTCGGTCTTCACCCGCGACATCCGCTCGGTCCCGGAATTCGCGGCCCGGCTGCGCAGTGAACTGATCACCGTGAACGCGGCCCCGGTGTACGGCGTGAACGGCCCGGGGCGCATTCGGGATCCGCGCACGCTGCGGGAGTTCAGCCGGCCGCAGACGATCACCGAGACGCACCCGCCGGACCAGATCACCTCGGGCACGTTCGAGAAGCATCCGCGCCGGTTGCGGGTGGCGCGGGCGCTGTTCCGGATGCGGCACCGGGTCTGAGGGCGCGGGAGCGCCTGCCGCCGAACCCTATTCGGCGGCGGGCACGCCCAGCAGCACCGCGCGCATGAGCGCGCTCACTCGGGCCAGGTTCTCGGGCCGTCCGTCGAATCGGATGCGCCGCCCCACGTCGATCACCTGGGCGATGGCGGCGTGCACGCGGAAGCGGGCCTCGACCTGGTCGCCGTCGAGCAGATTCGCCCATTCCAGGACGTTCTGCCGCTGCACCGACCGCAGCCGATGCTGTTCGGAGGCGGGCAGATTGGAGAATTCGGAGAAGTAGACGGGCAGGATCTCCGGCATGGCGAAGGTCATGCGGGCGAAGCGGTCCGCGATCCGCACGGCGGCGTCGGAGCGACTGGTGGCCTCGGCGAGGGCCTCGTTGTTGGCGATGGCGACGCGTTCGCCGGTGCGGTGGAAGGCGGCGGCGAGCAGGTCGGCCTTGCTGGCGAAGTAGCGGTAGACGCTGGAGGCGTTGATGCCCGCGGCCGCGCCGATCTCCTCGATGCTGGCCTCGTGGTAGCCCTGCCGGCCGAAGATGCGGATGGCCTCGGTGAGCAGCTGTTCGCGTTTGGAGATGACGGGCAGGCCGCGCACCAGCGGCTCGCCGGTGGCCGGGGCGGGCGCGGGCGGCAGCTCGCAGCGCAGGATGTCCCAGCAGATCTCGGTGAGCAGATTGACCAGCCGGGTGGTGGACAGCGCGGTGCGGTGCGCGGTGATGGATCCGATGGCGCTGAGCAGCGCGGCGGCCCGCAGCTGGGTGTCGGCCGGATCGGCGTCGGGGTGGAGCGCGGCGATGGCCGCGGCCACGGTGTCGTGCAGTTCGGTGTAGATGACCCGGATGCGAGCGCGGTCCTCGCGTTCCAGGTAGCGGCGTTCCCATCGGTACAGGCCGCCCTCGCGGCGCACGTCGATGGTGTACTCGGCGATGCCGCGGATCAGCGTGGTGAGTCGTGGTTCCGGTTCCAGGGCGGGATTGTCGGCGGCCTTGGCGGCGTCGAGCAATTGCTGCGCGCCCATTTCTGCGGCGGCCACCAGCAGCGCGTACTTGTTGCGGAAGTGACGGTAGAGGGCGGGGCCGGAAATGCCGACCTCGGCCGCGATCTCGTCGACGCCGACCGGGTGGTAGCCGCGTTCGGCGAAGGCTCGTGCCGCTACTCGCACGATTTGCGCCTTGCGGTTCTTGGGGCGGCGACGGGGGCCGGATTCCGCCGCGCCACCCCGCGCGTCGTCGGGAGTACCGGCCGGTCGCCCGGTAGCGAGGGCGGCCTCGCTGCGATCGGCGACCATACTGTTTCTCCTTCTCGATGACACCGGCTGTTGACAGTGCCGGACGAACGCTCCTAAGTTAACCACAATTCGCAAAGCCGAACACACAACCTGCGGCCAGGCCGCAGACATATATCTGGGGAGCGCCCGATGACCACGAGCACGCCGGGGTACACCGCGATCAGGGACGGGCGCGTCCTGCGCATCACCATCACCAATCCCAAACGCAAGAACGCGCTGAGCTACGACACCATGGCCGGTCTGGGCGATGCCGTGCTCGCCGCCTCGGCCGATCCGGCGGTCCGGGTCATCGTGCTGACCGGCGCGGGCGGTGACTTCTGCACCGGCGCCGACCTCTCCTCCGCCCCGGAGGAGAAAGCCCGCGGCATCACGCCCGAGATGACCATGGACGTGGCCAACCGGATGATCCGCGCCATCGTGGACGCGCCGATTCCGGTCGTCGCCCGGGTCAAGGGCGCGGCCGCCGGGGTGGGCGTGGCGTTCGCGCTGGCCGCCGATCTCACCTACGCCGCCGAGGACTCCTACCTGCTGCTGGCCTTCATCAATATCGGCCTGATGCCCGACGGCGGGGCGGCGGCGCTGGTGGCGGCCGCGGCCGGGCGTCCGCTGGCCGCCGAGATGGCGCTGCTGGGCGAGCGGCTCCCGGCCCGAAAGGCCCTGGAGCACAGTCTGATCGCGGGCGTGTACGCCGACGATGAGCTCGATGCGAAGGTGGAGGCGGTGCTCGCCAAGCTGGCGCACGGCCCGCGCCGGGCGCTGGAGCTCACCAAGCGCGCCCTCAACGCGGCGGCATTGACCTCGCTCGAGGCCGCGCTGGCTGCCGAGAAGGCCGGCCAATGCGAACTGCTGGGTTCGGACGATTTCGCCGAGGGCACGGCGGCGATGCTGCAGAAGCGCAAGGCCGTCTTCGCCGAATAGGGCCGGGCGTCAGCCCTTTCCGGTGGCCGTGAGGTAGATCAGCACCACGTTCAGCGTGGTGATGACGGCGGCCACCAGCCAGGCCAGCGCGGTGGTGACGCGGTGATTGACGTTCTCCCCCATGAGTTCCGGATCGCTGGTGAATCGGACCAGCGGGATGAGCGCGAACGGGATCCCGAACGACAGCACCACCTGCGAGATGATCAGCGCCCGCGTGGGATCGACGCCGGCCGCGAGCACCACCAGGGCGGGGATCAGCGTGATCACGCGGCGCACCACCAGCGGAACGTGCCGGTGCAGCAGGCCCTGCATGATCATGGCGCCAGCGTAGGCCCCGACCGAGGTGGACGCCAGCCCGGAGGCGAGCAGGCCGACCGCGAGCAGCAGTCCCGCGACGGGACCGAGCACGTCCTGCACCGCGGCGTGCGCACCCTCGATGGTGTCCACGCCCTCGCGGCCGCGCAGGGTCTTGGCGGCCATGAGCAGCATGGCCAGGTTCACGGTGCCCGCGAGCAGCATGGCCAGGGCCACGTCGTAGCGGGTGATGCGCAGCAGGCGGTTTCGCGCCGCGCCGACCTCGGGATGCCCGTGCCGGTCGCGGGCCATGCCGGAGTGCAGGTAAACCACGTGCGGCATGACGGTCGCGCCGATCATGGCGGCGGCCAGCAGCACGCTGCCGGAGTCGGCGAAGCGGGGCACCAGGCCGCCGAGGGTGCCGGACGCGGAGGGCGGTGAGATGACCACGGAGGCAAGGAATCCGATGGCGATGATGCCGAGCAGTCCGGTGATGACCCGTTCGAAGGGCCGCTGCCCGCGATGGTTCTGGATGAGCAGCAGGATCATGGACACGAAGCCGGTGATGATGCCGCCGGCCATGAGCGGCAGCCCGAACAGCAGGTTGAGCGCGATGGCGCCGCCGACGACCTCGGCGAGATCGGTTGCCACCGCGACGGTCTCGGCCTGGGCCCAGTAGCTGAGCCGCACCCACCGACCGGCCTTGGCGCGCACCACTTCCGGGAGGGACCGGCCGGTGACCAGGCCGAGTTTCGCGGACAGGAACTGCACCAGCCCGGCCATGATGTTGGCCATCACCACGACCCAGACGAGCAGATAGCCGTATTGGGCACCGGCGCTGATATTCGAGGCGACATTGCCGGGATCGACGTACGCGATCGCGGCGACGAAAGCGGGGCCCAGCAGCACGCTGGCCGACCGCGCTCGCTGGAACGGGGTGCTGCTCTTATCGGCCACGCTGGTACTCACGAGATGAGTTTACGGGTTGCCGAACTTTTTGTTTAGCCCCTCCTGGCACCGGGTGACCGAGGCCCTGACGGCGAACGGCCCGGCACCTTCCGGTGCCGGGCCGTATCACGTTGCGCGCGTGGGTCTCTAGATGCCGAGACCCTGGGCGAGCAGCGGCCACGACGTGATGAACTCGTCGTTCCAGTAGCCCCACGAGTGGGTGCCGGTCGGCCGGAAGTTGTAGGTGGCCGGGATGCCCAGCGAGTTCAGCTTGTTCGCGAGGTTGTGGCTGCAGAAGTTGGTGCCCGCCTCGATGACGCCACCGATGATCATCTGGTTGGCCAGGCCGTAGGCGCCGGGCAGCGCGTAGGGGCCGTTGAGGGTGTCGTACTGGCCGGGCAGACCGCTACCGGAGGAGATGTAGAGGTTGATGCCGCGCAGCTTGTCCGCGTTGATGACCGGGTCGTGCGCCGCCCAGTCGGGCGAGTTCGACGGGCCGTACATGTTCTCCAGCTTGCCGCCGCCCCAGGTCTCGACGGTCAGGCGCATGAACTCCTGGCCCTGCGGGTCGGCCATCTGCGCGCAGCCGGAGTAGGCGGCGACGGACTTGTACAGGTCCGGCTTGGCCTCGGCCAGGGTGAGCACGGTGGTGCCGGAGGTGGAGATGCCGGCGATGGCGTTGACGCCGTTGGTGCCCAGGGCGGCGTCGATCAGCGGGGGCAGTTCCTCACTGAAGAAGGTGGTCCACTTGTTGCGGCCCAGGGTCGGGTCGTCGTTGTTCCAGTCCTGGTAGTAGGACCACTTGCCGCCGATCGGCTGGATCACGTTGACGTTCTTGTCGGCGAGGAAGCCGTTGACGATATTGGTCTTCTTGACCCAGGACGCGTCGTCCTGACCGCCGCCCGCACCGTTGAGCAGGTACAGGGTCGGGCGCGGGACCGAGGTGTCGGCGGGCCGCTGCACGTCGACCGGGTAGGTGGCGCCCATGGCCGCGGAGTAGACGTAGAGCCGGATGTTCCGGTCGTCCTTCATCTCGGCCTTGGTGATCTTCGAACCGTCCGCCGAGACCGGGTCGGCCAGCAGCTTCTTGCCGTCGATGATCGGGTCAGCGGAGGCGGAACCGCCGCCGACACCGGTCATGAGACCGGTGAGAACCGCTGTGGCGGCGAGGAAGGCGGCGGCTCGCGCCCCGCGCCGGCCGTTCCGGACATGTCGACGAATCAATGTTTCGCACCTTCATCTCGTGTCGTTTGCTGGTCGGAGACCACACGGTCCGGTATTCCGGTTGTCTCGACCCCCGACAGACCATACGGCTTATCCCATCGCCGCAACAGCCGCAATGTTACGGGCGGGTCGCGCGGCGAGCCCCATCGGCCCACCGCGCGTCGCCCATCGATTTCCGTTCCGTGTCCAGCTCACCGGCCGTGGTCGGCGAGCCCGGCCAGTGCCTGCACCCAGCCCTCGACCAGCTGCTTGACCTGGTCCAGGGTCAACACCGCGCCGACGAAGTCGAACCGGGCGACGAGCCCGTCCGGACTGGTGTCGACGGTGACGTCCAGGTACAGGTCGGCGGCGACGGGTTCCGGGTAGACCTCGGCGGGGCGCAGGTCGCGGTAGCGGAATCCGATGCGGCCCACCGGAAGCACCGCGATCTCCGCGACCGTCTCCGGATTCAGGTAGCGCAGCAGCCCGAATCCGACACCCTGGGAGGGCACCTCGCGGGACAGGTCACGGATCTGCTCGATGATCCGGCCCGCGTTCGGCCCGCCGGCCCGCACCTCGGCGAGGTCCAGTCCTTCCAGGCGCAGCGGGAACGGATAGTTGGTGCTGAACGCGCCGACTGTCCGGAGCCCGCCGAGGTCGCCCAGGACGCGGCCGTCGGCGATCAACCGCACCACCGAACCCAGTGTGTCGCGCAGCAATTCGGAGGCCGGGTTGAGCAGCGTCGCGGCGAGCGCGGTCAGCAGCACATCGTCGATGCTGGCGTCGTAGCGGCGGGCGACGGCGTCCACGGCCGCCGCGCCCTCGCCGGTGATGGCGACCGAGACGCGACCGCGACTGCCGGAATCGGCCGCGCCGAGCACCAGGTCCGGGGACACGCCTTCGGTCACATCGGCGAGCGTCTTACGCCACCACTCCAATTCGTCGACGGTGGACGCGTCGAGGGCGCGTTCGGCGAGCGCGCGGGCGATGCCGAGCGGGTCCGCGTCGATGCTGGGCGGGGTGGCGTGACCGCCGGACCAGGACGCGGTGAGGTCCTCGATGACGGTGCGCCACGACGCGTCGTCCACCACGAGTCCATTGGCGACCACCACCAGCACGGCCGCGGGCAGGTCCTGCGGATCGTTGGTGGCGGCGCCCTCGACCAGCACGAAGCGCATGTTGTACCCCTTCTCGGGGTCCAATTCGGCTGCGGCGGCATGGATCACGGCCTCGATGGGATCGCCGACCGCTTCCACGGCCGGGTCGATCTGCCACACCGCGGCGGCGCCGCGGGCCGGGTGGGCCGGGATGTCGAGAGCCACCGCTTCCCCGTCGCGCCGCAGCCGCGCCCACAGACCGGGGTGCCGGTCGATGAGCGACGCGACGGAGCGGCGCACCCGCGCCCCCGAGACGCCCGCGGCGATGTCCAGGGTGATGGCTCGGACCCACAGCCCGGACGGTTCGACCTCGAGCAGGCTCATGGCGCCCGCGGGCAGCGGCGAAACATCGCCCACCACGGACAGTTTCGGTCCCCGGCCGCTGGGCTCGGGCTCGGGTTCCGGGTCCGGCTCGGGTTCGGCGACCGGACCGAAATCCGCCCGCTGGCTGAGCTCCGCCTCGGCGCGCAGGGCGGCCAGGTCGAGGACCAGGGTGGGCGGATCCGCGATCTCGGGCACGGCGCGGACGCCGGCCAGCAGATCGGCCACCTTCGGTCCGATGACCGCGAAGGCCTCGGCGGTCGCCATCAGCTGGTGGGCCACGTCGACCGGATGGTCCGCGACCGCACCGGTCACGAACGGCGCCCATTCCGACGGCGAGTTGGTGATGTCTCCCGCTGTCGCCCGGAACAATTCGATATCACCGCGGAAGACCTGCGGCTGGTAGTCCGCCATGAGCTCGACAGTGCGGACGGTGCCGTCGAGGATCCGGCGCAACCGCTCCGGGGTCAGGATCGCCAGGTCGGCGGGGATGACCTCGTGCAGCGCGGCGACGACGTCGTCACCGAATCGGGTGAGCGGGCCCTCGGCCGGGAAATCGCTGGTGTCGACGCCCATCGCCCCGAGCTCGTCCCGCAGTGAGGTCCGGAAGCCCTCGATGTCGGGATCGGGGTAGGAATCCAGGACCGCGAGCAGCCGCACGCGCTGGCCCCGGGCCTGCAGTTCGGCCGCGATCGCGTGCGCGAGGCGGCCGCCCAGCGAGTAGCCGAGCAGGTGGTAGGGGCCTTCGGGCTGGAACGCGCGAATCTCGTCGGTGTATCGGCGCACGATCTCGAGCGCGGATTCCGGGCGGTAGTCGTCCTCGCTCAGCGCCGGGGACTGCACTCCGATGATGGGCCGGTCCGCCGGAAGGTGCTGTGCCAGACCGGCGAAGGTCCACGACATGCCCGACATGGGATGCACGCAGAACAGCGGTTCGAGCGCGCCGCCGGCCCGGATGGGCAGCAGGACGCGCAGGGCCGCGTCGGACTGCGAGTCGTAGTCGTGGCCACCCTCGATGGCGTCCCGAATGCGTTCGGACAGTCCGGCCACCGTGGGATCGGTGAAGAACCAGGCGACCTTGACCTGCACCCCGGTCAGCTTGCGCAACTTGCTGACCACCTGGGTGGCCAGCAGCGAGTTGCCGCCGAGGGCGAAGAACTCGTCGTCGGCGCCGACCGGCGCCGCAACACCGAGTACCTCGGCGTAGGCGGTCGCGACGGTTTCCTCGAGCGCCGTCGCCGGCGCGCGATAGGCCTGCGTGGTGAGCACCGGCTCGGGTAGCGCCCGCCGATCCAGCTTGCCGATCGGGGTGAGGGGCAATGCGTCGAGCACGACGATGGCCCGCGGCACCATGTAGGGCGCCAGACCGCGAGAGACGAACTCCGTCAACTGGTTCGGGTCGAGGGCGGCGCCGGCGACCGGGACCACGTAGGAGACCAGGATGGTCGCGCCGGACTCGTCGGCCCGCCCGATGGTGACCGCACGGTCGACCGACTCGTGCCGGCACAGCGCGGCGTCGATCTCGCCGAGCTCGACCCGGAAGCCACGCACCTTGACCTGGAAGTCGGAACGTCCGACATAGTCGAGTTCCAGTGCGCCACTCGGGCTCTCGGCACCGGTGGCGCCGGGAACCCAGCGCACCAGGTCACCGGTGCGGTACATGCGGGCGCCGGGCGTACCCCAGGGGTCGGCGACGAACCGCTCCGCGGTCAGTTCCGGGCGATTGTGGTAGCCGCGCGCCAGCGCCGGACCGGACAGGTACAGTTCGCCGACCACGCCGGGGGCCACCGGATTCAGCCGCGAATCCAGCACCAGGGCCGTGGTCCCGGGGACCGGTCGGCCGATCGTGACTCGTTGTCCCGCGGTCAGTTCCGCGTACGTGGACACGATGGTCGCCTCGGTCGGACCGTACGCGTTCAGATACGTGCGGCCCGGCTGCCAGGCGGCCAGCAGTTCGGGTGTGGTGACGTCACCACCCACGTGCACGACGGTGAGGTCCGCCAAGCCCTCGGGATTCATGGTGCCCAGCAGCGCGGGCGGGATGAGGGCGTGCGTCACCCGTTCGGCTCGGATGAGATCGTGCAGTTCCTCGCCGCCGTAGATGTCGGCGGGCACGACGACCAGCGTCGCCCCGACGGCGAGCGCGGCCATCCATTCGAGCACCGAGGGGTCGGCGATCGGGGTGCGTACCTGCAGCATTCGATGCTCGGCCCGCAGCCCGTACCGGTCGATGGCGTGCTCGACCAGGCTGCCGAGTCCGGCATGGGTGACCGACACGGCCTTGGGCAGGCCGGTCGACCCGGAGGTGAAGATCAGATACGCCGGGTGCTGGAGTCGCAGCGGCGTACGGCGATCGGCGTCGGTGATCGGCTCCGCCGATTGCGCGGCGCACAGCCGGTCGGTCGCGTGGTGGTCGAGCACCAGCCAGTCGACCTCGGACGGCAGCGCCGGGAGGTGCTCGCGCAGGGTGATGCCGATCCGGACACCCGACTCGGCCACCATGTGCTTCACGCGGTCCGTGGCGTGCGCGGGATCCATCGGCACATGCGCGCCACCGGTTTTGGCGACGGCCTGCACCACGACCACGGTCCACAGCGACCGCGGCAGCGCCACCGCCACGAAGTGCTCCGGGCCGATGCCGCGGCTGATCAGGATTCGAGCCAGGCGGGTGGAGTAGTCGTCGATCTCGGCGTAGGTGAACGAGCGTCCGGCGTCCCGGACCGCGACCCGGTCCGGGCCGACCCGCAGGCCGCGGGTCAACAGGTCCGGCAGCAGCGCCGTGGTGGCGGGTGCGGGCGCGGTGGCCACCAGCTCGCGACGTTCGTCGTCGGAGAGCAGCGGAAGTTCACCGACGGGCAGGTCCGGATCGCCGACGATGGCCGCCAGCAACCGGGTGAACCGCCGCGCGAACTGTTCGACGGTGTGCTCGTCGAACAGGCTGCGCAGGAACGAGAACGTGCCGGTCATGCCGACCTCGGCGGAGTCGACCTCGGTCAGTGCCAGCGACAGGTCGAAACGGGAGGTCTGCGCTCCGAGATCGACCGCCTCGACCCGCAGTCCGGGCAGTTCGAAGCTCTGGTCCGGGACGTTCTGGAAGGCCAGCATGACCTGGAACAGCGGGTGCCGGGCGGTGGATCGCACCGGGTTGACCAGTTCGACCAGCCGCTCGAAAGGCATCTCGCCGTGGGCGAACGCCTGCAGATCCCGGTCCTTGACGTCGGCCAGGACCTCGGCGAAGCTCCGCTGTCCGGGCACCGGGGTGCGCAGCACCAGGGTGTTGACGAACATGCCGACCATATCGTCGAGTTCGGCCTCGCCACGGCCCGCGACGGTGGTGCCGACCGCGACATCGTCGGTTCCGGCCATGCGCGCGAGGAAGATCGCGAGCGCGGCGTGCACGACCATGAACAGGGTCGCGTTGTGCTGCTTGGCCAATGCCACCAGGCCACGGTGAATGTCGGTGTCGACGGTGAAGCCGACCATTCCGCCCCCGGCGGCCGGCGCCGAGCCGCGCGGCCGGTCCACGGGCAGGTTCAGTTCCTCCGGCATGCCCGCGAGCGCGGTGCGCCAGTAGGCGGCCTGCGCGGCGATCAGGCTGTCCGGATCGGATTCCGCGCCGAGCACCTCACGCTGCCACAGTGCGTAATCCGCGTACTGCACCGGCAGGGGCTGCCAGCCGGGCGCGTCGCCCTCGACGCGCGCCAGGTACGCGACCATGATGTCGCGGGCCAGCGGTCCCATCGACCAGCCGTCGGCATTGATGTGGTGGGTCACGAACATCACCGCGTGCACGGGGCCGTCGCCGGGATCGGCGTCGGAGATCCGGAAGAGCTTGGCCCGCAACGGGACCTGCGTGCTGACGTCGAATCCGCCGATCAGCTCGCCGAGGACGCGATCGGCCAGCGCCGCGCTCTCGATGGTCTCCGGTTCGAAGGCGGGGACGGCCGCGTCGACCGGCAGCACCACCTGGTGCGGCACGCCCTCGTGTTCCGGGTACACGGTGCGCAGGGTCTCGTGCCGGGACACGACGTCGATGACGGCCTGCCGCAGCGCGTCCACCCGCAGTTCGCCGGTCAGCCGCAGCACGATCGGCATGTTGTACGAACCGGAATCGGTGTCGAGCTGGTTCACGAACCACATGCGCTGCTGGGTGAACGACAGCGGAATGCGTTCCGGCCGTGGGCGAACCGTGATCGCGGGGCGGCCTCCGATGCCGACCTGCGAACGCAGCACCTGCTCCAGCGCGATGACCGTCGACGCCTCGAACACGGTGCGCACCGGCACCCGGGTGTCGAGCGCCGCGCCCAGGCGCGCCACCAGCTGGGTCGCGGTCAGCG
Organism: Nocardia sp. NPDC004582; assembly: GCF_053602115.1. Taxonomy (NCBI): domain Bacteria; kingdom Bacillati; phylum Actinomycetota; class Actinomycetes; order Mycobacteriales; family Nocardiaceae; genus Nocardia; species Nocardia sp. NPDC004582. The sequence continues at coordinate 15,317 of NZ_JBSGCY010000129.1, forward strand.
AATTGCCGCCCAGCTCGAAGAAGTCGTCATCGCGTCCGACGCGATCGGCGCCCAGCAACTCGCCGAAGACGCCGGCGATGACCTCCTCCAGCGCATTGGCCGGCGCCCGGTATTCGCGTTGCGCCAGTACCGGTTCCGGCAGTGCCCGCCGGTCCAGCTTGCCGACCGGGGTGAGCGGGACCGCGTCCAGCACGACAAGTGCCGAGGGCACCATGTACGACGGCAGCGCGCGGGCGGCGTCCGCGAGCAACCGCGTCTCGTCGATCACCCGGCCCGGAGCGGGCACCACGTACGACACCAGCATGGTCACGCCCGCGGCGTTCTCGCGTCCCAGCGTGACCGCGAACTCGACCTCGTCGGCGGCGGCCAGCACCGCGTCGATCTCGCCCAGTTCGATGCGGAACCCGCGGATCTTCACCTGGAAGTCGGTGCGGCCCAGGTATTCCAGCTCCCAGCGCCCGACCCGATCCGCGGCGGGCACCCAGCGGACCAGGTCGCCGGTGCGGTACATGCGCGTGCCCGGCTCGCCCCAGGGACCGGCCACGAAACGCTCGGCGGTCAGTCCGGCGCGGTTGCGATAGCCGCGGGCCAGCGCCTCGCCCGACAGGTACAACTCACCGGGCACCGTCGGGGGCACCGGATTCAGCCGATCGTCGAGCACGAAGGCCCCGATGCCCGGCACCGGGCCACCGATCGTCACCCGCCGCCCCGGGACCAGATTCGCGAAGGTCGAGGAGATGGTCACCTCGGTCGGACCGTAGCTGTTGAAGTAGCGGCGTCCCGGCTGCCAGCGCGCCAGCAGTTCCGGACTGGTGGCGTCACCGCCGGTCGCGACGACCTCGAGCGCGTCCAGGCCGGCCGGGTCGACGGTGCCCAGCATGGCCGGGGTGATCATGGTGTGGGTCACGCGTTCCGACCGCAGCAGATCACCCAGTTCGGTCCCGCCGACCACGCCCGGCGGGACGATGATCAGGGTCGCTCCGGAGTTGAAGGTGTACAGCCACTCCTCGACGGATTGGTCGAAGCTCGGCGAGCAGACGTGCAGGAACCGGTGTCCCGGTTCCACTCCGCACAGCGGGACCGCGTACTCGGCGAGCGCGGCGAGACCGGCGTGGGTCACCGCGACGCCCTTCGGCAGACCGGTCGATCCCGAGGTGTAGATCACGTAGGCCGTATGCCGCAGTCGCAGCGGCTCGATCCGGTCCGCGTCGGTGATCGCACCGGCGGGCAGCGCGGCGCAGTATTCGGCGACGGCGGGCTCGTCGAGGGCCAGCCAGTCGATGCCCTCCGGGAGGTCGTCGAGGTGGCCGGTGACGGTGAGCCCGAGGGACGCCGCCGAATCGGTGACCATGTGCCGGATGCGATCGCCCGGGTATCCGGGGTCGACGGGCACGTAGGCCGCGCCGCTCTTGGCGACGGCCCACACGGCGGCGGTCATCTCGAAGGAACGGCCGATGGCGAGCGCCACCGTCGACTCCGGCCCGATCCCCCGCCCGATCAGCAACCGGGCCAGCCGGGACGAGTAGTCGTCGAGTTCTCCGTAGGTGTACGAACGGCCCTGCCAGCGCACGGCTTCGCGGTCCCGGCCGAATCGCACCCCGCGGGTCAGCAGGTCCGGGAACAGCGTGCCGCTGCCGACCGCGGCCGGCACCCGGGTCAGCTGGGCGTACTCGTCGGCGGCCAGCAACGGCTGGTCACCGACCGGCCGCTCCGGATGCGAGGCGATGCCGACCAGCAGCCGCGCGAACCGCTGCACGAACAGCTCCACGGTGGCGGCGTCGAACAGATCGGTGGCATAGGTCAGCGCACCCGAGATGCCGTGCACCACACCGTCGGCCGTGACCCGCTCGATCATGCTCAGGTCCAGATCGAACTTGGTGACCGGCACGCTCAGGTCCACGTCGGTGACCTGGACGTCGGGCAGCTCCAGCCGGGCCGGCGTCAGGTTCTGCAGGGTCATCGACACCTGGAACAACGGGTGGCGAGCCTGCGAGCGCGGCGGATCCAGCAGTTCCACGATCCGCTCGAACGGCGCGTCGGCGTGCTCGAAGGCCGACAGATCGGTGCCGCGGACGGCGGTGAGCAGCTCCGAGAACGACCAGCCCGGATCGACCTCGGCGCGCAGCACCAAGGTATTGACGAACATGCCGATCAGATCGTCGAGCGCGGCCTCGCCACGGCCCGCGATCGGCGTGCCGATGGCGATGTCGCGGGTGCCGGACAGGCGGGCCAGCAGCACCGCCAGCGCGGCGTGCAGCACCATGAACAGCGTCGCATTGTGCTGCTGGGCAATGCGATTCAGCGCCGCGTGCACGTGCGGGTCGATCTGGAAGGCGACGGTGTCGCCCCGTCCGGTGGAGACCGGCGGCCGGGGGCGATCGGTGGGCAGTTCCAGCTGATCCGGCAAACCGTCGAGGGCGGAGCGCCAGTAGTCGAACTGGCGGGCCAGCAGCGAGGTGGGATCGTGTTCGTCACCCAGGACCTCACGCTGCCACAGCGTGTAATCCGCGTACTGCACCGGCAACGGCGCCCACTGCGGCTCCTGCCCCTGCAAGCGACCGAAATAAGCCGTCATCAGATCCCGCGTCAGCGGACCACCGGAGAAACCATCACCGGCGATGTGGTGCACCACGCACACCAGCACATGATCGTCCTCGGCCAACCGCAGCAGCCGCAGCCGCAGCGGCGGCGCCACCGTCACATCGAACGGCGCGAACGCCACCTCCGAAACCACCTGCGCCACATCGGCTTCGGTGACCTCGACCAGCCGCAGAGCCGGCTGCGCCGCCGGATCGTCGGCGGGCAGCACCACCTGGCAGCCGACGCCCTCGTGCTCGGGATAGAGCGTGCGCAGCACCTCGTGCCGGGAGACCAGGTCGTAGAGGGCGTTCCGCAAGGCGGGGACGTCGAGCGCGCCGTTGACGCGCAGCGCGATCGGCAGGTTGTAGGTGGCCGCCTCGGGGTCGAAGCGGTTGAGGAACCACATGCGCTGCTGCGCGTAGGACAGCGGAATGCGTTCCGGGCGGGGCACCGCCGTCAGGGCGCGGCCGCGACCGGCGCCGCCGGCGGCGGACGCGAGCTCGGCGGCCAACGCCGCCAC
>NZ_JBSGCY010000130.1:0-18197 GCF_053602115.1 Nocardia sp. NPDC004582
GTCACGCTCGTACTCCTTCGCAACCCGCCGTAGTAGGTCTCGTGATTCGTTCTCTCCGAGAGCCGTTGCTCGGATCTCGCTCGCCCGACATTCTCGCCCCGATCCTGCCGTTCCTGGTGCCCCCGCCCCCGCCGCCGCCCGCGCCCTAGCCGCGCGACGCGGAATCCGAAGGAGGACAGCCTTGCTCGGAACCGCCGACGAAATCCAGCGTGACACCGGCGATCTCGATCCGCGTCGCCTGGGGCAGGTCCTGCTCGCCGCCGTGCTGATGGCGGCGGGCGTCGGGGCGGGCGTGCTGATCACGTCCCCGGCCGAGAGCCCGATCGCCGACACCTCGGTCGTGAATGTGCCGCGGCTGCGCCATGATCCGCACCCTCCGGCGCAGCATCCGCCGAATATCGCTCCGGCGGGCCAGGTTCCGTTCGCGCCCGGTGGGGGTCCGGTGGCGCCGAACGCGGTTCCGCCCGTACCGCTTCCGGCTCCGGCGGCAGTGCGTCCGGCTCCGGTGCCGCCCGGGCCGCCGCGACCGGTGGACGTGCCGGTGATCATCGCCGGGGAGGCCGGTCCGGTGGAGTTGCCGCCGCCGCCCGTCGAACCGCCGTCGCCTGCCGAATAGCCCGGATCTCCGGTCGGCCCACTAGATTCCGGCGACGCCCGCGAGCTGGCCGATCCCGTAGGTGACGGCCATGGCGATCGCGCCGCCGAGCACCACGCGCAGCACCGCGCGGCGCGGGTTGGCGCCGCCCATCCGGGCGCTGACCGATCCGGTCAGGGCCAGCGCCACCAGCACCGCGGCGAAACAGACCGGGATGCGCCACTGCACCGGGGGCACCAGGATGGCGATCAGCGGCAGCAGTGCCCCGATGGTGAACGAGACGGCCGAGGACAGCGCGGCGTGCCAGGGGTTGGTGAGATCGTGTGGATTCAAACCCAATTCGGCCTCGGCGTGGGCGGCGAAGGCGTCGTGCGCGGTGAGCTCCTCGGCCACCTGGCGCGCGGTCTCCTCGCTCAGGCCCTTGGCCCGGTAGATGCCGGTGAGTTCGGTCAGTTCGTATTCGGGTTCCTCGGCCAGTTCGCGCTTCTCCTTGGACAGCAGGGCGCGTTCGGTGTCGCGCTGGGTGCTGACCGAGACGTATTCGCCGACCGCCATGGAGATCGCGCCCGCCGCGAGGCCGGCGATGCCGGCGGTGAGGATGGCGTCGGAGTCGGTGGAGGCGGCGGCGACGCCGACCACCAGACCGGCGGTGGAGACGATGCCGTCATTGGCCCCGAGCACCCCGGCGCGCAGCCAGTTGAGTTTGGCCGAGAGGCTGGTGTCGTGCGGCTCGTGCGGGTGCGGTGCCGCGGTGTCGGTGGTTCCGGCTCCGATGTCGTCCACCTGAGCAGCGTAATTCACAGTCCGCGACTCATGCGGCAGCGCGACCGGGCGAGGCATGCCTCCCACTTCCGGGGGAAGCGGACGGTTTGCTGGAACGATGGGGGCCATGGTGGGTTTCTTCAGGAGGTACTGGCCGGTCATCTTGCCGCTGGCGGCGGCGCTGGTGCTGACGGTGACGTGGGGCCGGGAACTGAACTCGACCGTGGCGGTGCTGGTCGGGGTCTGGCTGATCGGCGCGGTGCTCTCCTCGGTGCATCACGCGGAGACGGTCGCGCATCGGGTGGGGGAGCCGTTCGGTTCGCTGATCCTGGCGGTGGCGGTGACCATCATCGAGGTTGGCCTGATCGTCACGCTCATGGTGTCCAGCGGGGAGAAGGCCGCCTCGCTGGCCCGCGATACCGTCTTCGCCGCCGTAATGATCACGTGCAATGGCATTTTCGGGCTGTCGCTGCTGGTGGGCGCGGTGCGCCGGCGGGTGGCCGTCTTCAATGCCGAGGGCACGGGCGGGGCGCTGGCGACGGTCGCGACGCTGGCCACGCTGAGCCTGGTGCTGCCGACCTTCACCACCAGCGAGCCGGGTCCGGTCTTCTCGGCCTCGCAGCTGATCTTCGCCGCGGTCGCCTCGCTGGTGCTCTACGGGGTGTTCGTGATGGTGCAGACGGTCCGGCATCCGGACGACTTCCTGCCCGTCGAGGGTTCGGACGCGGCGGCCGAGGACGAGCACGCGGAACCGCCGACCCGGCGGGAATCGCTGCGCAGCCTGGGTTTGCTGCTGATTGCCCTGATCGGAGTGGTCGGTTTGGCGAAGGTGGAGTCGCCCAATATCGAATCCGGGATCGCGGCGGCGGGGCTGCCGCCGTCCGCGGTCGGTGTGGTGATCGCGATGCTGGTGCTGCTGCCCGAGACCATCGCGGCCGTGCGCACCGCGCGCCGGGACCGGGTGCAGATCTCGTTGAACCTGGCGTTGGGTTCGGCCATGGCCAGTATCGGCCTGACCATCCCGGCCATCGCGCTGGCCTCGATCTGGATCTCGGGCCCGCTCATGCTCGGCCTGGGCGCGACCCAGATGGTGCTGCTGGCCCTGACCGTGGTGGTCGGCGCGCTGACCGTGGTGCCCGGTCGCGCCACCCTGCTCCAGGGCTGCGTGCACCTGGTGTTGTTCTCCGCCTTCGTGTTTCTCGCGGTCAGCCCGTAGCGGCGGTCACGAGGTCCAGCGGTAGATCTGGCCGTCGCGTAGTTCGTAGGACGTCGCCGGCGCGGTGGCGTGGTGCCGGGACAGCAGTGCCATCACCCGGGTGCGCCCGCGAGTGGTGACGCCGTCCTCGGTCCAGTGCACGTAGGGGTGCACCAGTTTCGCGAATTCCGCCCAGTCGCCGGCCTCGATCGTGTGCAGCACTGCCGACACCGTGTCATCCACACGCGACAGTGAACACTCCACATCCGGGTTGTGCATGGGTTCGATGGGAAATCGAGGATTGCTGGGAGATCACTAAATATCGCCATGGGTATGGGTGAGGGCCTCGCATCCCGCTCTGAACAGGAATACTGGACGAGTGTCCAGAATCATGGTTATAGCAGTTCTGCTCTAATAACACGTTCTAGAACCCCAGGTCACATGGCACTTCGTCCCGCCTACCGGGATCGATACCCGGTATACCCATCGGTAACTCAGAGGCCCCGATCACACTCGAGTCCGATTTGTTGTAACTCCGGGTAACCATTAGCTTTGATGGCAGGCAGTGTTGCCGATCACGGAGAAGAAATTTGAAGCTCGTCACCCCGCGTCGGTTCCGGCGTCTCGAAGAAGTAGTCCCCCGATGACCCGGGCCGTCCAGGGCCGGTCCGCCGTGCGCATCGTTCGGGACAACTTCTCCAGCACCTCGGTGGCGTCGCTGCGCACCTTCGGCCGCGCGGTCGGCATCGCCGAGGAGGCCGTGGCCGGGACCTTCACCGATATCGCGCGCCGCCAGTTCCAGTGGAAAGAGGCGATCCTGCAGGCGTGGCGGCTGATCACGGTCACCGCGATCCCGGCCATCCTCATCGCGATCCCGTTCGGCGTCATCGTCTCGGTCCAGGTGGGCAATCTGATCCACACCCTGGGCGCGGACTCGCTGCTCGGCGCGACCGGCGGCCTGGGCGTCATCAAGCAGGGCGCACCGCTGGCCACCGGCTTCCTGCTGGGCGGCGCGGGCGCGGCGGCGCTGGCCGCGGATCTGGGCGCGCGCACCATCCGCGAGGAGATCGACGCGCTGAACACCATGGGCATCAGCCCGATTCACCGCCTGGTGATCCCGCGCCTGGTGGCGATGGTCTTCGTGGCGCCGCTGCTGAACGTGCTCATCATCTTCGTGGGTGTGCTGGCCGGCTACGGCGTCGCCATCGGCGGGCAGGGCGTCACGCCCGGCTCGTACTGGTCCACCTTCGGGTCCTTCACCACCACCGCCGATGTGTGGGTATCGCTGTTGAAGGCCGTCATCTTCGGTTTTCTCGTGGTGATCATCGCCTGCCAGCGCGGGCTCGAGGCGAAGGGCGGCCCGCGGGGTGTCGCCGACGCCGTGAACGCCGCGGTGGTGCTGTCGGTGGTGTCGATCGTGACCGTCAATCTCGTGGCCACCCAGATCACCGATCTGTTCCTGCCCACCAGGCTGGCCTGATGTCGGCTACCTACGTGCCCAAGGGATTGGGCTGGGCCGCACGCGCCTATCGCAAGCGTGGACTGATCCTGCGCCGGGTGGAGAACCTGGGCTTCACCCTGGCTTTCGTCTGGCAGGTGCTGTCGTCGATCCCGTTGACGCTGAAGCGGTATCGGGACGAGACGATGCGCGCCATCTCCGATATGACCTGGGGCCGCGGCTCGGTCATCGTCGGCGGCGGCACCGTGCCGATGATGATCGTGCTCGGTCTGGTCATGGGCGCGTCGGTCGCGGTGGAGTCCTTCACCACGCTCGACATGCTGGGCATGGGCCCGGTGTCGGGTCTGGTGTCGGCCTACGCCACCACGCGTGAGCTGGCCCCGATCGTGGCGGCCATCGGATTCGCCGCGCAGGCGGGCTGCCGGATGACCGCCGAGATCGGTTCCATGCGCATCTCCGAGGAGATCGACGCCATCGAATCGCTCGGTCTGCGTTCGGTTCCCTTCGTGGTGACCACCCGCGTGCTGGCGGGCGCGGTGGCCATCGTGCCGACCTTCCTGATCGCGCTGATCCTGTCGTACGCGGCCTGCCGGGGATTGATCACCTTGGTGCACGGGGCTTCCGCGGGTGTGTACGACCACTATTTCTTCCAGTTCGTCTCCGGCTTCGACGTGATCGCGGCGGTGGTGAAGGTGGCCGTGTTCGCGGTGGTGGTGATTCTGATCCACTGCTACTTCGGCTTCTTCGCGACCGGTGGTCCGGAGGGCGTCGGCATCGCCTCGGGTAAGGCGGTCCGCGCGTCGTCGGTGGCCATCGTGGCCATGGACATGGTGATGTCGCTGGCCCTGTGGGGCTTCAACTCGGCGATTACGTTCACGGGGTAGGGGATGCCGAATTACGGAATGCCGGGTGTGGCCGTCGATCGCAAGCGCGCGATGACTGTCGGCACGGTCGCGCTGGCGCTGGTGGTGACGGTGGTCGCCGGCTGGGCGCTACTGTATCGATGGCAGCAGGACGAGCCGGGAATGCCGATCTCGTTGCGCACCGAGCAGATCGGTGACGGCGTACTGGTCGGCACGGATGTGCGGGCCGATGGCGTGGTGGTCGGCAAGGTCACCGAGATCGCGCCGGACCAGCACGGCACCCAGCAGATCTCGCTGCGACTGGACGATTCGAAGCTGTTCGGCCTCGACGACAGCCTGCGGGTGGATTACGCGCCCGCCAACCTGTTCGGCATCAGCGAGATCGAATTGCGAAAGGGCGCGGGCGGTTCCCCGCTGCGCTCGGGCACGGTCCTGGACTTCACCGGACGCCGCGCGAGCGAGGTCTACGACGCCACCATGGGTTCGATCCTGCGCAGCGCCGCGCAGGTGGGCGGTTCGGTGCTGACGCCGCAGATGGCCTCGGTCATCGCGCAGGCCGCGGCCGATACCCAGGCGTTCATCCCGCTGGCGCAGGCGCTGATCACCGCGCAGCGCACCATCGCCGACAACCAGAAGATGCCGATGTCGCGGCTGTTCGGCGAGCTCGGCCCGGCCTTCGACGGCGGTGGCCAGTTCGCGGGCGCGACAGTGCAGGTGGTGGATCTGATCCGCAGCATGCAGCGTTTGCAGACCGACCGCGCCACCTATGACAAGGGCGTCGCGACCGTCACCGGCACGCTGCTGCCCGCGCTCGCGGCCGCGTTCTCGCAGGCCGGAACTCAGCTCTCCGGCAGCACCGACATGCTGGTGCCGGTGCTGACCGCGCTCGCGCGGATGGTGCCGCAGCCGCAGCAGTCCGCGGCCGAATTGCGCCTGCTGCTGGAGCGTTTGCGCGCCGCCATGCCCGACAACGGGCAGGGGCCGGTGCTGAACGTGCGGGTCGAATTGCAGGGCATGCCCGGTATCGCGGTGCCGCTGCTGGGAGGTGCGCGATGACCGTGAAACAGGCGGGCTGGCGGCTGGCCCTGTTCGCGGGCGTGATCGGCGTGGTGCTCATGCTGGTGCTCACCGCGATTCAGCGTCCGGTGTCCGGGCGGACCGAGACCCACGACGCCATCTTCACCGACGCCAACGGCCTCAAGGTCGGCGACGACGTGCGCATGTTCGGTGTGCAGGTCGGCAAGGTGAAGCAGATCGGCCTGGAGGGTTCCAAGGCGCGGGTGCAGGTGTCGGTCAAGACCGATTCGCCGGTGTACGACAACTCGAAACTGGCCATCCGCTACCAGAATCTGACCGGGCAGCGGTACATCGACCTGCAGCAGCAGCCGCAGCCGGGCACTCGGATCGCCGCGGGCGCGCGCATCGGCGAGGACCGCACGGTGCCCTCGTTCGATGTGACGCAGCTGTTCAACGGCCTGAAGCCGGTGTTGCAGACCATCTCCCCGGAGGCGATCAACCAGTTCAGCGCCAGCATGGTGGCGCTGATCGAGGGCGACGGCGCCGGTCTGGGTCCGGCCATGGACGCGATCGGGAAACTGGCGTCGTATGTGGACAACCGGCAGCAGGTGATCTCGACGCTGATCCGCAATATGTCGGATCTGTCGGACCGGCTCGGCGGGCGCGTGCACTACCTGGTGCCGCTGCTGAAGCAGCTCTCCGACATCTTCGAGGCGTTGCGGCAGAACATCGGCGGGCTGGCGCAATTCGCGGTCACCGCGCCGTCGGTGCTGCGGCCGATCGACAACCTGCTGCGCACGCTGGGCATCGACAGCGGCTCCGATGTGGACGCGCTGATCCGGCAGATCTTCCCCGACGCCAAGGAGGCGGTGGCGGTCCTCGGTCGCCTGCCCGCGGTGCTGAGCGCCGCCGACGCGGCGCTGCCGAGCAGCCCCGGCGGCTGGAAGCCGGTGTGCAGCAAGGGAACCGCGGAACTGCCGCCGGTGGTCAAGGTGCTCGTTTCGGGACAGCAGGTGGCGATATGCAACGGATGACCTGGCCGCGCGCTCTTCAGGGGCTCAGCCTGAAGCGCGATGACCGCGTCGTCGACGACGCGACCAAACAGAAGCGGCATCTGCGTCAGGGCGTCATCGGCGCGATCGTGGTCGTGCTCGGCCTGACCGCCGCCGGTGCGCTGTACGTGATCCCGTTCGGCAAGCACACCTACACCGCGGAACTGTCCGAGGCGCAGTCGGTGAAGGCGGGCGACGACGTGCGCGTCGCCGGGATCTCGGTCGGCGAGGTCAAGTCGCTGGAACTGAAGCCGGACAAGGTCGTCATGCGCTTCACGGTGAAATCCGATGTGTTCCTGGGGGATCAGACCTCGCTCGACATCCGTATGCTCACCATCGTCGGTGGCCACTACGTGGCGGTGTTCCCGGCGGGCAGCACGCCGCTGGGTTCGGCGGCCATCCCCGCGGACCGGGTGCGCCTGCCGTACAGCCTGATCGAGACCTTCCAGGACGCGGCCACCCCACTGGCCAAGATCGACGGCTCCACGCTGAACCAGAACCTGGCCGCGCTGGGCACCTCGATCGACGCCGCGCCCGAGACCCTGCGCACCACGCTGCGCACGGTCGGCACCTACGTGGACGCGCTGGAGAAGCAGCGCGGCCAGGTGTCGAACGCGGTGTCGGTGGCCGACGAGTACGTGCGCATGTACGACGGCGCGAAGCAAGACCTGGGCCGGCTGATGGACAATGCCAACCTGCTGGTCACCGTGCTCGACGACAAGCATTCGGAGATGGCGGAGGCGATCCGCCTGCTCAGTGACGTGCTCGGCCGCCTCGGCGGATTACAGCCGACCTGGTCGGACCTGAAGCCGCAGCTGACCGATGCCATCACCCGGCTCGAGCAGCTCGGCCAGAAGTTCGAGCCGACCCTGACCGCCGCGCAGGATCTGCAGAAGAAGCTGTCGGAGCTGGTGATTCCGGACGGCGGTATCACCGTCGATCAGTCGCGGCAGACGGTGACTCTCGCCGCGCCGCCCCAGGTGTGCGTTCCGGTGCCCGGGAAGGACTGCTGATGCTCAAGCGGATGCTCGGCTCGCAGGCGTTCATGTCGGTCGCGGGCGCGGTGGTCGTGGTGGCGGTGGCCGTGGTCGGCTATTTCGTCTGGTTCGACCCGATGAAGAAGACGGTGGCCTATTGCGCCGTCATGCCCGACGCGGTCGGGCTGTACGCGGGCAACAAGGTGACCATGCGCGGGATCCCGGTCGGCACGGTCGATTCCGTCGATTCCGACGGCACCAAGGTGAAGGTGAGGTTCTCCGTCGACGCGAAGTACCCCGTCTACGCCGACGCCGCGGCCACCACCGTCTCGGATTCCATCGTGGCCGACCGTAATCTGGCGGTGCTCAACGGCGGCAAGAACCTGGCGCACCGGGATTCCTCGCAGTGCATCACCAAATCGCTGACGCCCAAGAGCATCACCGAGACCCTGACCGCGCTGGCCGACCTGTCCTCGCAGTTGCAGCAGGCGCAGGCCCCGGACGCGCTGGCGCACGGTTTGTCCGGGCTGGACGCGGCCACCCAGGGCGCCGGCCCGCAGATCAACGAGATCGTCAAGAAGCTGGGTTCGGCGCTGGCGCAACCGGATGCCGACATCGGCCACCTGGCGGGCATCTTCGACGCCTTCGCGTCGGTCGGTGAGAAGGTCGAGCAGCACTGGGGCGATCTGCGCTCCATGCTGCTGCGCCTGGGGCCGGCGCTGAACAACGCCAGCACCGAATTGCTCGGTCCCGGTGCGCAACTCATCGATCGGCTGGGCGAGCTGTTGCCCATGCTCAACGACCTGGCCACCATCGCCGGCGACCCGATCATGCGCGCGCTCGACGACACGCTGCCGCTGGTGCGGCTGCTGCGCGCCAATGTCGGCTCGCTCTCGGAGGTGGTGAACAAGATGCCGGTGCTGACCAATGCCGCCCAGAACGTGATGGGCAACGGCGTCACCTACGGTTCGCCGCGGGCGGCGCTCCCGGCCTCGCAGTCCGAGCAGGTCTGCGCCGCCCTCAACGCGGTCACGCCCGGCAGCTGCACCGACGCCGCCAACGGCATGGTGAACGTCCCGCTGGTGCCCCTGGTGCTCGGAATGGCAGGTGCGCGATGAGAATCGGACGCTGGAACGTCCAGCTCGAGACCGCGGCCGCCGGTCGCGCCGGGACCGTGGTGGGGACGGCCCCGGTACGGCGCCGGCTGGAACGCGCGGGCGCGGCCCTGCTGGCGGCCGGATTGCTCGCCGGGGCCGGCGGCTGTGCCTTCGACCCCGCGGCGGTGCCGGTGCCCGGGACCACCATCTCGGGTTCGACCTATCGCATCCACATCGAGTTCGGCAATGTGCTGAACCTGCCCGCCAAGGCGAAGGTCATCGCCAATGGCGCTCAGGTCGGCACGGTCGACGGTGTGCGCGTGGTGGATTCGGCGCACGCGGACGGCCGCGGCGGCTACGTGGTGGTGGACGCCGAGATCTCGTCGAAGGTGCAGTTACCGACCAGCACGGTGGCCGAGCTGCGGCAGAACACCGTGCTCGGCGACATCCACCTGGCCCTGAGCACGCCGCCGGACGGTTTCGGCTCGCTGCTGAAGGACGGCGGCACCATCGGCCAGGACCACACCCGGCCGCCGGTGCAGCTCGAGGACACCATGGCCGCGCTGGCCGCGTTCACCCAGGGCGGGGCGGTGAACCAGCTGCAGGACATCATCAATCACGTCAACGCCGTGCTGCCGCGGGACCCGGACGAGACCAAGCGGATCGCGCAGAACGCCGCCGGGAACGCGGTGGATCTGGCCGCGAACCTGGACCAGGTCGACAAGCTGCTCAACGGTCTGGGCGTGAACGCCCAGGTGCTGCACGACCGCGCCGACTTCCTGGACCACCAGCTCAGCCAGGAGTCGGTGGACGCCATGACCGGTGTCACGAACTCCATCAAGGGCGTCACCCAGATCTTCGCGGTGCTCGGGCAGCTCGGACAGTCGCTGGTGTGGCTGGCCCCGCTGGCCACCGCGCTGGACCCGGTGACGCAGTCCTTCGCGCCGCTGGCGCTGTCGGGCAAGCCGCTGGATCTGTCGGTTCCCTCGAACCTGTCGCTGCTGGTCTCGCTGTTGCGCGACAAGCTGATTCCCTTCGTCGAGAACGGCCCGAAGGTGAATGTCACCGGCGTCCAGGCGGATTCGGTGTCCCGGGACGATCAGGTCAGCACCGTGCTGGCCGGGCTGCGCATGATCGGAGCGGTGCGATGAAGTGGGGTTCGGTGGCGTCGCTGGGCGGCATCGCGGTGGTCACCGTGGTGGGCGCGAGCTATCTGACCTTCGGGGTGGTGCGGGCGGACCCCTTCGCGCACCACACCGACGCCTCGCTGGTGATGGCGAATTCCGGTGGCCTGAGCGTGGGTTCGCCGATCCTGCTCACCGGTATGCGGGTCGGGAAGATCACCTCGGTGGACTCCACCGCGCGCGGTGTCGAGGTGGGCTTCCGCATCGACGGCGACCGCAGACTGCCGACCGACAGCGATATCACCATCGAGCAGCTCTCCGCCCTCGGCGAGCCGTTCGTGGAGTTCCGGCCCCGCACCGCGGGCGGTCCGTATATCAAGGACGGCCAGCGTCTCGACGCCGCCGCGGTGAAGTCGCCGCTGTCGATTCCCGAGGTGTCGCGCCTGGTCAACAAGGTCATGAGCCAGCTCGACCCCACGGTGGCCGCCTCGCTGGCGAGCACGCTGGGCGCGGCCTTCCATGACACCGACTCGGCCATGCCGAACCTGACCCGCGCGGGCGACCTGCTGGCGGCGGCCATTCTGAGCCGCGAACCCAAGATTGCCCAGCTACTCAACAGCTTCCAGGTCGCGGCCTCCGATATGGAAGGCATGGGAGCCGCGACGGCTGCTGCCGCACCGGCATTCGTGCAGTTCGAGCAGTCGCTCGAGCAGCTCATCACTGCGGTCGGTAGACTCGTCGAGCGTGCCCCCGGCCCCCAGGCCTATGTGGATGGCAACGGGCTGGCACCGTTCCTGGCCGGGCTGACCGAATGGTTGCGGCAGGCCGGGCCCGAATTGCGGACCCTCGCACCCCAATTGCAGCCGCTCGCCGACGCGGCGCGCACGGCGGGGCCGCAGATCAATATCAGCAGCTTGATCTCGCAGGCGCTCGCGTCCACCGGTGACGGTGCCGTGCGTGTGCGGGTCGAGGTGAAGTAGCAGTTCCAGCAAGGAGAAGACCCCATGTCCCAGGACACCGATACGAAGACTCCGGTCGAACCGGACACCACGCCCGTGGAGCCGGCCGCCGGTAAGACGGTGTCGCTGAAGGTCTCGACCCTGGTGACCGTGGCCGCGGCGGCGGTGCTGATCGCCGCGCTGGTGACGGTCACGGTGCTGTGGCAGTCCGCCCGCGGCGAGGTCAGCGACCACGACACCCGCGCGGCCGCCGACCGGCACGCCGAGCAGGTCGCCTCCGACTACGCCATGGGCGCGGCCAATCTCAACTACGCCGACTTCAATGCCTGGACCGCGCGCCTCAAGGCCAACACCACCCCGGCGCTGGCGGGCAAGTTCGACGCCACCTCCTCCAAGCTGCAGGAGATCCTGGTCCCGTTGAAGTGGACCTCGAGCCCCACCCTGCTCAGCTCGCAGGTGATCAACCGCGACAACGGCCTGTACAAGGTCAATGTCTATCTGAACGTGAACTCCACCAACGCCCAGAACCCCGACGGCGTGCTGACCACCGTGTACTACACCGTCAATGTCGACCCGAGCGACTGGAAGGTCACCGAGGTCGGCGGCATCGATCTCCCGCTGCCCAAGCAGTAGCCCCCGCTGCCACGACAGTAGCCCCCGCGGGCTAGCGCTCACGCGGTCCGGCGTAGCTCGTCCGCGAGCCGGACCGCCAGCGCCACGATGGTCAGCGTCGGATTCGCGTGGCCGTTGGTGGGGAACACCGAACTGCCGGCGACGTAGAGGTTCTCCATGCCGTGCACCCGGCAGTCGCCGTCCACCACGCCGGTGCGCGGGTCGGCGGACATGCGGGTGGCGCCGGTGGGATGCGCCCAGTCGGTGAGCTGGGCCGGGAGCGGGCTGGCTTCGCGCACCCATTCGTCCAGCGCGGGCGGGGTGTAGCCGAGCCTGGCGAACTCCCCGGCCACCAGGGCGGCGGCACGGCGCACGGTGGCGTCCTCCTGGGCGCTGACCTTCCAGTCGATGCGCGGATGTGGCAGCCCCAGCTCATCGACGGTGTCGCTCAGGCCGATCCGGCTGTCCGGGTCGGGGGTCTGCTCGACCATGCACCGCAGTTCCACCTGTTCCAGCTTGCGCGGCAGGCCGGTGTGGTCGATCAGCCGGCGCTTGGCCCCCGACAGCAGCAGCCCGGGATTGCTGGCGACGGTGCGCGCGTCGTGCAGGTTCATATGGCCGCGCAGCAGGTTCTTCACCGACTCCCAGGGGTCGTCCTCGGCGGGCACCTCCTGAATCCACAAGGCGCAGTTGAGGAGTCCCTCGTCGGCCTGGATCTCCGGCGAGAGCGCCAGCCCGTGCAGAAACGTATGCTTGCCGCCGCGGGTTTTCACGACGTATTTGCCGAATCGATCCCGCGCCGCGGCCGAGGTGTGCGGGTCGAGCATGCCCACCACGCCACAGCGATGATCCAGCAGATACCGCCCGACGACATCGTGCCGATTGCCGATTCCGGTGGGCACAATGCGATTCGAGGCGAGCAGCAGGCGTGCGTTCTCGATTCCGCCGGCGGCCAGCACAATGCGGGTGGCCCGCACCATGCGCTGGCGCCCGCCCGAATCCGCGACCCGCAATGCCTGCACCCGCGTGCCGTCGGGATCGGTGTCGATATGGGTCACCGTGGCATTCAGCAGAACTCGAATATTGCTCGCGGTAATCTCCGCCGCGTGCGGGCCGAATCGTTTGGAGTCGAACGGATCCGCGGGATCCTTGCTGATCTGCCAGAAGTAGGGCCGCAGCCAGCGCCGGTCCACCTCCTGGTGGGGCGGATTCCGATCGGCCAGTTCCCAGAAGCGGTCGCCGGTGAATCCGGCCCCGTAACCCAGGCCCAGGTGCGCCGCCGCGCGGTCCAGATACGGCTCGACCTCGGACGATCCGATCGGCCAGCCGGAGAACGGAACCCAGGACCGGGCCGCGAAATCCAATTCGTCGAGCGGGGCGCAGCGCCCGCTCCAGGTGTGTGAACTGCCCCCGAGAATTCGATTGCGCGCATTGCGATACGGCTGGGCCCGCGCGGCTCCGACATTCTCGATGTCATTGAGCGCGTCGCGCTCCGGGGTGAGTTCCAGGCCGCCGCTTTCGAGTACCAGGACCCGCAGCGAACTTCCCGCGAGTTCGGCGGCCAGGGTCAGACCGGCCGGTCCGGAACCGATAATGCACAGGTCGGCCGCCAGCTCGCTGTCCCGTAC
Organism: Nocardia sp. NPDC004582; assembly: GCF_053602115.1. Classification (NCBI taxonomy): domain Bacteria; kingdom Bacillati; phylum Actinomycetota; class Actinomycetes; order Mycobacteriales; family Nocardiaceae; genus Nocardia; species Nocardia sp. NPDC004582. The sequence goes on from NZ_JBSGCY010000130.1 coordinate 13,341, forward strand.
GGCACTGAGGTCGTCGATATGCACCGGAAATCCTCCCGCACCCGCATCCACCCCCGAGAGGACGCGCTTCCCTTTGCCCGGACCTCATCGTAACCGCTCAATTGCGCGGCCGGGGCGCATCTTTCGGGTCAGCATCCGCGCTGCAGAAACGCGCGGACATAACCGGCGGACTGCCGCACATACATCCACGACCAGAACAACGGACCCGAATCACTAGGGCTCGCAACCATGGTGATCTGTCCGGAAAAGCACTTTTCGACGATGTAGCGCGCCCGCGAGACGTGCGGGGTGTAGGTCACCACGATGATGTGCCGCCAGTGCCCGGCCTGGGCACGCCGCCGGATCTCGCGCGCCTCGCCCTGGGTGGTCCACGGGTCGGGCACGAAGCACGACACCTTGAAGGCGAAGCCCCCGTCGCAGTAGCGGTTCATCACCGGGTCGTCCTCCCCGGTGGACCGCGAGATCAGCAATTCCGGCGCATACCCCTGCTGGGCGAGTTCCAGCCCCAGGTCGTAGCGCGCGTACGCGGTCCCGCCCAGCACCACGATCGCGTCGGCCCGGCGCAGCGGATCGACCTGCGGATGCACGAACACCGGCAGGCCCGCGAACGCGAGACCGGTGATCAGCGCCGCCACCAGGGCGACGGACAGGGCGACCTTCCGGGGGCCAGTCACGTCATCGACGGTACCGATCGCGAACAGCGGCGCCCGGAACGCCGACGCCACCGAGTTCGCCGAGCGGCTGCTGCCGCGGCCGGCCGCCATCTGATTCCGGATTACTTGCCGGGGGTTCGGTATCATCGCGCGCGCTTGGCTTTACCACTTGGAGGACACGTGCCCGCGAACCCCACCGCCACCGAACTGCTGGCGACCGTCGAAGCCTCACCGCGGGCGGTCGGCGCGCACGACAAGGCCGCCTGGGTGGGCCTTTTCGCCGAGGACGGCAGCGTCGAGGACCCGGTCGGCTCGCGCCCGCACGTGGGCCGCGCCGCCATCGAGCGCTTCTACGACACCTTCATCGGACCCAATGGCATCGCCTTCGACGTCACCAATGACGTGGTGTGCGGCATGACGGTCTTCCGCGATCTGAGCATCGCCACCACCATGTCGACCGGGGTCACCCTGCACGTGCCCATGCATCTGCGCTACGACCTGGCCGAGGTGGACGGCGCGCTGAGAATCCGCCGCCTGCGCGCACATTGGGAACTCGCCGGGATGATCGGCCAGCTCCTGGGATCGGGCACGAAGGGTCTGCTGGCCGGGGCCAAACTGGGCCCGCAGCTGCTGGGCAATCAGGGCCTGGGCGGCGCGGTGGGCTTCATGTCCGGGCTGCGCGGGGTCGGCGCGCCGGGCAAGCAGGCGGCCGAGCGGCTGCTGGACGCCGTCTCGCGCGGCGATTCGTCCAGTGCCCGTGCGGTTCTGGCGCCGGTGCCGCGCCTGGAGTGGGGCGTCGACGGCGCGATGTCGCTGGAGGACTTCGCCACCCGGGTCAAGGGCGTGCGCTGGGACAAAGCGCTCGCCGCCGGTCATTCGGTGACGGTGTCGGTGGACACCCGGGAGGGTCGCGGCATCGCCGAGTTCGACTTCACCGAGCGCGGGCTGCGCATCGAGTCCGCGCGAATCTTCGTGTCGACGAACTGATTCCGGCCACTCCGGGACGCGTCAGTCCCGGAGTCCGGCGATCTCCGCGAGCGGATTCCCCCCGCTGAACGTGGTGCCCCCGGCCGCGCCGACCACCTTCCCGTGCACGCTGATCAGCCACTGCCCGCACACACAGCGGTGGTACTGCACACCGCGGTGGGAGGAGACGGAGGCGGGGGAGGGCCAAGCGCAGGACGGGCATTCGGCGATCATCTGCACATCCTGCGCGTGCGAGCGGCACAAGACCATGATCGACACGCGGCTATCCCGCAAATCGATGGCGTTTCTTGCACGACTCGCCGTGCGTGATTTGCCAATCGGCGCCCTGATTTGCCAATGGGTGCAGCGGAACTCGAGCCGGGTTGTCTGACAAGCCCTATGGTCAGACCGTTTTGCCCTTGCGCACCGCGGTCGGCGTTGCCCCCCACCAGCGCTGACAGCAGCGGGTGAACACCGACTGCTCGGCCAGCCCGAGCAGCGAGGCCACCTGGCTCATCGGCATATCGGTGGTGGTCAGGTAGCGGCGGGCCTCCGCACGCCGCACATCGTCCAGAATCGCCGCGAAGCTGGTGCCCTCCGCGGTGAGCCGCCGCTGCAGCGTGCGCGGGTGGATGGTGAGCAGCCGTGCCACCGCGTCGATTTCGGGGGCGGCGGTGCCCAGCAGCTTCTGCAGCGTGGTGCGCACCCGCGGGGCCAGCGCGGCGGCCGTATCGCCGGACTGCTCGGCCAGGAAGGCCAGGGCCAGCCGGTGCAGGTTCTCGTCACCGCCCGCGAGCTGCCGGTCGCCCAGGGCGGCGGGGCCCCGCAGCAGCGCGGCCGGGCGTTCGATGCGCACGGGCGCGCCGAAGAATTCCTCGTACGCCCGGATCGGGGCGGCGGGCCGGTAGGGCAGTTCCACCGAGCGCAACCCGTAGCGGTCCTCGACGAGCCGCTGAATCGTCCTGTGCACGAAGGCCAATCCGAGGTCGGTGCCTTGCACGGGGGTGGGCGCGCCCGGCGTGCTGACGCCGTAGCGCAGGGCGATCACGCCGCGGTCGCCGTACGGGTCGGGTTCCATGGTCAGGCTCAGCGAGCGGGCGTGCACGAACAGATAGCGCGAGGTGCACTCCAGCACCGCGGCCAGGGAGGTGGCGTTGCGGATGGCCAGGGCCAGCGGGCCCAGCATGTCCAGGTCCTGCCGCCGGGCCATGCGCAGTCCCAGGTCGGGGCAGTCCAGCCGATGGGCGGCGAGTTCGAGCACCGCGGCGACGGCCTGGTCGGGGACCAGCAGGTCGTCGGTGTCGAGGGCGGCGATCGGCAGGCCGCAGGCGAGCATCAGCTCCTCGGCGTCCCCGCCCAGCTCGGCCACGGTGGCGCGGAATCCGCGCAGGCCCGCGGATCTGATCACCGACATGTCGTCCAGGATCAAATAGTTGTCGCGTAGTGTCAAGAAACCGAATCCCGAGCCCAACAGACTGGAAGTCATGAACGCCGCGCAGACCCCCGCTGAACACCTCGACGTCGTCATCGTCGGAGCCGGGCTTTCCGGCATCGGCGCGGCGTACCGGCTCCAGACCGAACAGCCCGGCCGCAGCTACGCCGTCCTCGAGGCGCGCGACGCGCTCGGCGGCACCTGGGACCTGTTCCGCTACCCGGGCATCCGCTCCGACAGCGACATGTTCACCCTCGGCTACCCGTTCAAGCCCTGGCGCGACGCCAAGTCCATCGCCGACGGGCCGTCGATCCTGCGCTACATCAGCGAGACCGCGGCCGAGAACGGCATCGACCGGCACATCCGGTTCGGCACCAAAGTCGTTGCCGCCGAATGGGACAGCGGCGAGTCCCGCTGGACCCTGACGCTCGAGCGGCGCACCGGCGACCAGGTGGAGCGCCACACCCTCACCTGCGGCTTCCTGTACTCCTGCTCCGGTTACTACAACTACGACCAGGGCCACGATCCGGTGTTCCCCGGCATCGACGACTTCACCGGCACCGTGGTGCACCCCCAGTTCTGGCCCGAGGACCTGGATTACGCGGGCAAGCGCGTGGTGGTCATCGGCAGCGGCGCGACCGCGGTCACCCTGGTCCCGGCCATGGCCGAGCAGGCCGAACTGGTGACCATGCTGCAGCGCAGCCCCACCTGGATCTCCGCGGTCCCCGGCCGCGACAAGGTGGCCGACCGGATGCGGGAACTGCTGCCCGCGGACCTGGCGCACCGGCTCATCCGGACCAAGAACATCCTGTTCAACATTGGTTTCTACCAGTACTGCCGCCGCCGGCCCGAGGCCGCCAAGAAGCTGCTCACCGGACTCACCACCCGGATCCTGAAGGACGAGGCCCTGGTCGCCGAGCACTTCACCCCCGACTACAACCCGTGGGACCAGCGGCTGTGCGCGGTTCCCAACGCCGACTTCTTCAAGGCCATGCGCAAGGGCCGGGCCGAGGTGGTCACCGATCACATCGAAACCTTTGTGCCCGAGGGCATCCGGCTGAAGTCCGGCAAGGTGATCGAGGCCGATGTGGTGGTCACCGCGACCGGGCTCCAGCTGCTCGCCTTCGGCGGCATCGACCTGGTGGTCGACGGGAACCCGGTCGCCTTGTCGGAGCAGTTCGTCTGGCAGGGCACCATGCTCACCGGCGTGCCCAACTTCGCGGTCTGCATCGGCTACACCAACGCCTCCTGGACGCTGCGCGCCGACCTCACCTCGCGCCTGGTCTGCAAGGTGCTCGGCTACATGGAACGCAACGGCTACACCGCCGTGGTCCCGGAGCCGCAGCGCGCGCTGCGGGAACGACCGCTGCTGGATCTCGCGTCCGGTTACGTCCAGCGATCGATCGGCGATTTTCCGCGCCAGGGCGACCACAATCCGTGGACGGTCCGCCAGAACTATCTGCTCGACACCGCGACGGTCATGCGCACCGATCTGAGCAAGACCCTGCGTCCGGTGGCCGCCAAGGAGTTGCAGCGGGTGTGACGCTGGTCTCACCGACGGTATCGCGGTGAGGTCCAGCGGTGCCGGGTGCGAAGTTCGTGTCCGGTCGGTGGGCTTCGCGTCCCCGTGCGATTCTGGGTGGCGTCCGAAGGCGGAGTACCGGAATTCGAGGGGGCGCGGTGGTAGGGACGGAGAGCGGATTTCTGCTGCCCGCACCGGGATTCGAGCCGCCGTTGCCGCGGGTGCAAGGGCAACCTGTTCTGGGCCTTCGGCTACAACGTGGCGGCCATCCCGCTGGCCGCCGC
>NZ_JBSGCY010000131.1:0-18175 GCF_053602115.1 Nocardia sp. NPDC004582
AGGAGCGCGCCTCCGCGTACGCCTCCGGGGTTCCGCTCTGCGGGACGGCGTCGCCGCCTCCTCCGGCGGCAACGCCGCCCCGGGCTCGACCACACCCGCCGGCGCCACAGCCCAGCACACCACCAGCGCAGCACAATCCGCCACCGCAACCCCGGACCGAGCAGCCACCCCCCGCGCAGGTGACGGCACCACCGCCCCAAAGGCCCCCGACACCCCGCGCACCGACACCCCGCGCACCGATGCCGTGAAGTCCGATGCCACGAAGCCCGATACCCCACGGGCCGAGGCTCCGAAGTCCGATGGGCCGCCCTCCGAGGCGCCGAAGTCGGCTAGCCCGCGCCTCGAAACCACGCCCACCGACAGCCAGGCCGGTACCTCCGACATCCGCGTGGATATCTCGGAATCGCGCTCCTCCGACCCGCATCCGAATTCCACCGGCGCGGATTCCCATCCCGCCGACCGCCCGGATACCCGGCCCGAAGGCGACCCGTCGGAAGCGCCCGTCCGCCCAGCCGACCACGACACCCCGCTGGAATCGGAAAAGTCGGGTGGCAGTCGGGATTCCAGCACCCCTGTCGAACAGCCCACCGACACCACGCGCTCACGCGACGATGTCGACCCGACCATCGACCACCCCTCCGACAAGCCGGACGCTACCGCCGCTCACCCCGCCGGCGAGCCCACCGATTCTCACGAGCCCGTCGACGGTCACTCTGATGAGCCACCCGCCGACCACGACCCGGCCAACCGAGACCACTCGGACGAGCATCCGGAATCGCGTCGCCCCACTGACGAGCCGACCGAACCGAACCGCCCCGACCAGCCGGCTGCACGTGAGGACGATTCGTCAGGCCGTCGTGACGACGACCCGCCCGGCCGCCGCGAGGATGAGCCCTCGACCCGGCGTGAGGAGGAGCCGTTCGCCCGGCCTGAGGACGAGCCGACCGCGCGGCGTGAGGATGACCCGACCGCGCGGCGTGAGGATGACCCGACCGCGCGGCCTGAGGACGAGCCGAACTCACGGCGTGAGGGCGAGCCGGGGAGTCGGCGTGACGACCCCACTGCCAGGCGCGATGGTGAGCTGGAAGTCGCTCGCGGTGATGAGCCTGCCTCGCGGCACGGGGACGATTCGGCGGCTCGGGACGATGGCGATGTGCCTCATGACGCGGACGCGCGGGCGGACTCGGCTGTGCCGCGGGATGCGGGCGCAACGTCGGAGGTGGCGGATCGGCTGGTGCGGGACGTTCGGGATCCGGTCGCCGATGAGCCTGTGCGCGAACCGAATTCAAGCCGCCACGAGGAAGTTGCGGGCGAGGAGAACCGGCCTGCGGGCGAGCGGCCGCGATCGGATGCTTCCGAGCCGGTGCATGACGAGCAGTCGCGCCGGGATTCGGTCAGCCGGGATCGTGGTGACGGGACCGATTCGGAATCGGCTGGGCACGACCGTGATTCGCTTCCGGCGGATCGGGATCAGCGGGTCAAGGATGGGGCCGCACCCGAAGACGGCTTCGTGGTCGCACCGATTCCGTTGGGTGACGCACCCGAGGTCCGAGCCCACGAGGGTGAGCGCCGCACTGCGGGCGAGCGTCATGCCGGCGACGAAACCTCTGCCGCGGCCAAGGATCGTTCGGAGCCCTCCGGCCGTGGCGATTCCCGCCGTGGAGCGCCGCCCGAGCGTACCGACGGCCACAAGGCGCACCCCGGTTCCCTTGACGATCCCTCGAACACCCCTGTCCGCACCGAGGATTCGGCCGATCCCGCACCGAATGGCCCGGATGTCGTCCGCGCGAAGAACCGCGGCCGCTGCGGCGAGCTGGCCCTGCGCCTGCTGCGTGAGATCACCGGCAACGAATCCGTTCGCCCACCCACGCGCCGGGTCGGCCCGGAGGGGATGAGCCTCGAGGAACTGGTGTCCGGTGCGGGCGGCAAGTTGCAGGACTTCCCGAAGCACCCCGATCGTCCGGACCGGCCGAGTGGCCACGACGCCATCGCGGGACGTCTCCTGAAGCTCGGCGACGGCGCCTCCGCCCTGGTAGTGGACCGTTATGCCGGATCCGTCGACGAGCACGGTGTGGGCGCGCACGCCTATGTGATGGTCAACGAGGGCGGTGAGATCGTGGTCAAGGACCCGGCCGCCGGTCTGGAGCACGGTTTCCCGCCGCAGGTGCCCAAGGAGACCGCGGGCGTGCACGCCATTCTGTTCGACGCCGACGGCAAAGCCTGGCATCCGTTGAAGGATTCGGTGCGGGCGGGGTTGCTGCACCTGACGGATACGCATGTGCGTGTCGGTGAGTCGGACCGGCCGGGCGACGATCGGAATCCCGCCACGGGTGAGGATCGGCAGCCGGTGCGGCGGCGGCTGCGGATGCGGCAGCGGGAGTTGCCGATTCCTCCGTCCGACGATCCGGGGCCGCAGCAGCGGCACGATGCCGACAATGGCTCCGGTGCGAGCGATGCCGGAGACGGGGCCGATTGGTCGCATCGGCCGCAGGACGACTGGGCGACGCTGGATCGCGACGGCATCGCCGAGAAGCTGCACGAGGACTGGGATCTCGACGTCACCGGCTTCGACAACCAGCATGTCGATGTCGAGGTGATGCGCGAATTCGCTCGCGCCATCGAGGACATGTTCGGCCGCTTCCCGGACACCGAGCTGATGGAAGTCCGCATCGCCCCGCTCGACGACGACACCGTTTTCGCCGAGGTCGATCCGGGCCGCGACGGGGACGGCCACTTCGCCGACACCCTCACCCTCAACGAGCATTTCGCCCGCAACCCCGCCGATCTCGCCCAACGGGTCCGGCTCGCCGAGGAGAACGGCCACCTGGTCCCCGGGTCCGGCGACCGCCCGCTGTACTCGACGATCGTGCACGAGTTCGCGCACGCCATCGACTTCACCACCCAGATGCACGCCCGCCTGGACGCTTTCGAGGCGCTGGAGCGCCACTTCCAGCGCACCTACGGCGGCGATGCCGAGGAATTCCTGGGCTGGCTGCACGACGAGCTGAGCGGCTACAGCTTCGATGAGCACGGCATGTACGACCACGCGGAGGCGCTGGCCGAGGCCTTCACCGACGTCGTCCTCAACGGCGACCTGGCCGGCGAGCCCGCCCGGATCCTCCACGACCACTTGGAGCGGGTCTACCGCGACCACGCCGCCGACAACCCTGTCTACGAGCACGAAACGCCCGAACATCGGGCCCGCCCCGCCGGCGACGACCCGGGTCCGGCCGCCCGCCGCGACCGCGAGCCCACGCCCGAGCTCAGCACGCTCGAGGAGAACGCGTTGCCCCACAACGGCAACGACGGCCCGAGCGGCGAGAAGCCCACGCACGAACCGCAACTCGTGTTGCAGCCGCCGGAGCCTATCGAGATCCCGACGCCGGCCGTGGTCGACCATTGGACCGACCTCGATCGCCAAGGCGTGCTGGATCGGATCAACAACGACCTCGGCATCGAGACCGTTGGCTTCGCCTACGTCGACGACGTGGAAATCCTGCGTGAGTTCGGCCGCGCCCTGGAAGACGGGATCGCCGACAACCCGGGCATCAAGCCGCGGCGTGTCGAGATCGGCCTGATCCTCCGGGATTCCGACCCGTTCGCCATCGCGCAAGGCACGCGTCCGGAAGACGGCAGCGGCCCGTGGACGCCCGACCGGATCGTGTTCAACGCTCGGTGGGCCATGGATATCGCGGGCTTCGAGCAGGTGATCCGCGCGGATGTGGCCTCCGGCTTCCACGTGCGGGGCGCCGATGCGCGGCCGTTCTACGCGGTGATCGTGCACGAATTCGGTCACCTGGTCGACCATTACGGCCAGATGGCAGCTCGCGAGGGCCTGACGAACGCCCTGGCCAACCGGTACGTGGAGACCCACGCCGGTGCCGACTTCGCCGAGTTCACCGACTGGCTGCACGGCGAGTTGCCCGGATACGCCTTCGACGAGCACGGCATGCTCAACGAAGCGGAGGCGCTGGCCGAGGCGTATCGCGACGTCAAACTCAACGGTGACGACGCCTCCGAGCTGTCGAAGCTGATGGTGGATCGGCTCAACGCGGCTGCGCGCGACGCCGTACCCCTGCACGCGCCGGACCCGGCACACCCGTCCGAACACGGCTTCACCGAGAACCGCCACGACAGCCTCGGTTCGCGTGACGAAGCCCACGATCCGTCGGAAAGGACGGTTGATCAACGGGATTCGGCTGACTCGGACCATGCGGCGTCGCACGAGGAGACGCCCGATCCGGGTCCTGCCCACCCGCCCGCGGATTGGTCGCCGCGCCTGGACGACTTCTGGTCGGAGCTGGATCGCGACGGGATCATCCGCGAGATGAAGGACCTGTTCGGGATCACCACGTTCGAGGGCCTGGACAATCCGTCCGTCGATCCGGAGGTGCTGCGCGAGTTCGCCCGCGCGCTCGACGACGCCACGGCCGGAAACAAGATCACCTTGCGCGGCATCGAGATCGGTACGCCGGTCTTCGAGGACTCCCTCGCCGAGGCGGTGCGGGTGCGAACCCCGGACGGCAACCTGGTGACCGAGAAGATCGTGGTGCGGCTGGAACACGCGCTGGATCCGGACGGCATGGCCGAGATCGTGCGGAACGGCGAGGCACGTGGTTCGTTCCCGAGAGGATCCGCCGAGCGCCCGATGTACGCGGTCTTCCTGCACGAACTCGCGCACGCGATCGACCATGCCGGAAACCGCGCGGCCCACGCCGAACTCGCGAACGCGCTGCTGGACCACTACCTGAGCACCCACGGCGACACCACGGCCGTCGAGTACCTCCGCTGGCTCTCGCAGCTGTCCGATTACGCCTTCAACGCCGACGGCAGCATCAATCACGCCGAGGCGCTGGCGGAGGCGTTCGTCGACGTCACCCTGAACTTCGACCACGCCAGCGAACCGGCCAAGGTCCTGCACCGCCTGCTGACCGACCGCGCCGCGGACAATGCCCACATCATCCGCGAGCCCGCTGAACCGGCCACTCGAACCGGCGACCAGCAGCACGGCACCGAGCCGACCGGCGCGCACCCCGACGCCATGCGGGCCGAGTCCCGCACCGCCGCCGTACCCGCCGATGATCGCCCCGAGCCGATGCGGTCCGAGGACGACGGAAAGCCCTCGCGCGAACCAGATCCGGTGCTGTCGCCGCCCGAGCCGGTCGAGGTCCCGGCGATCGTCGACCACTGGAGCGGCCTGGATCGCCAGGGCGTCGTCGACCACATTCAGAACGAGCTGAAAATCCCGGCCGTCGACTTCCACTCCGCGAGCGATGTGGAAACGCTGCGCGAGTACGGCCGCGCGCTCGAGGACATGCTGGCTCAGCACCCGGGCGTCAAGCCGAACCGGGTCGAGATCGGTGTCATCCCTGAGGATCCCGATGCCGTCGCCGCCGTCTACCCGGGACGTGAGGACGGTCGCCCGGTCGCGGATCGTCTCGTGCTCAACGCCCGGTGGGCCACCGATGCCGACGGCCTCGACGCGCTGATTCGCGCGAAAGTCGACAACGGCCAGCATGTGGCGGGATCCGATGCGCGGCCGGTGTATTCGGCCATCGTCCACGAATTCGGGCACGTGCTGGACTTCGCCGGTGGCCGTGAGGCCCGGTACGAGCTGACCGAGGCGCTCGCGGCGCACTTCGAGGCCACCCGCGGCGCTCCGCTGGACGCCCAGGCCTTCACCGAATGGCTACACCAGCTGCCGGACTACGCCTTCGACAAGAGCGGCGCCCTGCACGAAGGCGAGGCGCTGGCCGAAGGCTTCCGCGACGTCATGCTGAACGGCCGCGACGCCGCCGAGGCGTCGCAGGTGATGTACCAGATGCTCCGTGTAGCCGCCCAGGACGCGGGCGTCCTCCAGCCGCACCCCCCGACGGGCCATCTCCCGACGCCCACCGAACACCGCTCCGCGCCTCCCGAACTCCGTCCCGAGTCCACCGAGCAGCCGCCCGCGTCCGCAGACCACCAGCCCCCGACCTCCGAGCGTGAGCCCGCGTCTGCCGAGCGTGCGCCGGGGTCTGCCGAGCGTGAGCCCGCACCTGGTGAGCGTGAGTCTGGGGCCGGGTCTGGTGAGCGTCAGTCGGTGACTGATGAGCGTGAGTCCGGGTCTGGGTCTGGGGAGCGTCAACCCGGGTCTGGTGAGCGTCAGTCCGCGTCTGGCGAGCATCAGTCTGTGCCTGCCGAGCGCGAGCCCGCGATCACCGACACTGATCGCCGGCCCGGCACGGACGGCCGACCCGACCTGCTGGGATCCCGTGACTCGTCCGGGGATTCGTCGGAATCCCACGATCCGAACCGGCCGGAACGTCCCGACCCGAACCAGCCCGACCAGCGCGAATCCAATGAGCCGATCGCCGGTGCCGAGGAACCGGTCGCGCCCGGCACTCCCGGCGCCGAGGAACCGACCCCTGAATCCCGCACTCCCGCAACGGAACCTCAGGTGGGCAGTGAACGCTGGTTCGACCAGCGGATGGCCGAGCACGCCGACTTCGCCGCGGACATGGAAGCCAAGCACGCCCGCTTCCTGCACGAGATGGCCGATTCCGCGCCTCCCGGCAGCACCGACGAACGCTTGTTCCGCGAGCAGGCCCGCGAAGTCGACGACATGGCCCGCAGCTCCGCCGAACGCGCCGACCGCCTCTGGGCAGACCTCGGTGGCCGCCCCGACCCCGCCCCGGCCACCCGCCCCGTCGGCGAGCGCGGCCCCATGGCGGAGTCGCGCCCCGGGCCGGACCCCGAGACCGCGTCGGCCGGTGATGGCCGGCCGCCGAACGACGGACCGCCCCGCCGATCCGCGGCCACCCCGGACGATCCGGACGCCTGGTTCAACGAGCAGCGCGCGATCCAGGCCGACTGGGTCGCCCAGATGGATGCCAAGCGCGCCAAATGGTTCCACGACATGGCCGACCAGCTCGAGCCTGGCAGCCAGGCGGAGCACGAGGCGCGCTTCGAGGCCCGCATGGCCGACGCCGAGGCCCGCCTGTCGGCCCTCCGCGCCGAGTACATGTGGGACTTCGCCGGTGGCCGCCCCGAACCCACCCCCGGCGAAACCGCGGCCAAACAGTCCGTGACCAGCTCCGCCAACGATCCGACCCGCGCGGCTCGCCCCACCCCTCCGGGCTCGTCCACCCCCGTGCCGCCCTCCACGACCGCACCGCGTTCCGGCGACGGTGCCAGGTCGGACGGCACCGGCCCCCGGTCGAAACCGTTGGGTACAAACCCGAACGAGACCCCAACCGTCGAGGTGAAGCGCACGGGTACGAACCCGGATGAGACGCCGACTGTCGAGGTGAAGCGTCCGGAGCAGTCGAATCCGGATGAGACGCCGACCGTCGAGGTGAAGCGTCCGGAGCAGTCCAACCCGGATGAGACGCCGACCGTCGAGCTGAAGCGCCCCGACCAGCCCAACCCGGATGAGACTCCCACCGTGGAGATTCCGCGTCCGGAGGCGGAGTCGCCCAAGCCGCCCGCCGATCCGGCGGAGGCGTCGCCCGGATTGCAGGCGGCGCTCGACCGTCTGCGCGCGGCGGAGGCGGAGGCGGGGGAGCGCCCGCGGAGTCTCGAGGATCAGGTTTACGGTGCGCGGCTCACCGACGCGCTCGGCGTGGTGGAGGCGCTGGCCAAGCGCCCGGATGCGCTGTCCGCGCTGCGGCATCTCGCCGAAGCCGCTGCGGCCGAGGGCTTCTTCCATGACCCGGCGAATGGTCTCGGCGCCCGCCCGCACGCGCCCGAGGGCGGGGAGCCGCGCACGCTCACTCTGGAGGAGCTGCGCACCGAACTTCTGCGCCGTCTCGGCTTGCCCGAATCCACGCCGGACGATCTGCTGCCCCGCATCGTGGGCGACGAGCAGCTGCGGAACCTGTTGCGCGCGGGCGGAATCGAGGCACTCCGCGACGCGGTGTTCCGTCACGACGACGCCACCGGCCCGGAACGTGAGCGCGCTGCCCGTACCCGCGACGGCTGGGCGGACCTGCTCGGCGTCGACAGATCCCTGCTCGATCCGGCCGGCACCACCCCTGAGCAGCGCCGGGCAGCCCTCGACGAGCTGCGCGCCGAAACCCTGCGCCACGCCGGCGATGTCGCGGACCTGATGGTCGCGACCTTCCACCACCCGGGCTCGGATCACACCCACGTGGTTCTGGAGGCCGACGGCGAGCGCGTCCACATCCGGGTGACCGAGGACGCCGACGGCAACAAGCGCGCCGAGGTCATCCAACGCCCCGACCTGCCGCGCGAAACCCCGCCGGAGACAAAGGAACCGGAGAAGAAGCCGGGTTGGCTCGAGCGCATGTGGCGGCGCATGATGCACGGCTATCACGGTCAGTCGCCGAAGTACCCGTCCGGTTCGGGCAACGACTCCAAGGGCCAGACCATGCTGGCGATGGAGATCGGTTACGTCACCCACGACGAAGCGCTGCTGCATCTCAAGGACAAGTTCAACCCCGCGCGCATCCTCAAGGAGTCCGCGACCCTGTGGAAGGAGCGCGAGCGCCTGCCGCTGGTCAAGCACCTGACCGCACGGGTCGCCGATGTCGCCGGGAATCTGATCCCCATGCGCACCCGCGATGGCGGTGAGTACCGCCCCTGGGTCACCGAGGCCGATCCGCGGATTCGCGCCGAGGTGGAGGAGACCCTGCGCGGCGCGAACATGCCGATCGAGTCGGAGATGCCGGAGCCGCGACACGAGCCGCTCGACCGCGGCCCCGTCCTCGATCCGCCCGCGCCGCGCGAGTGGAGCTCGGACCTGCCGCAGCCGCTGGTCGACGCGGTCACCGCCCGCGACGCCGCCCTGGGCGATCTGGTTCGTCTGGCCCGCGGCCTCGGTATCGACATCCCCGACGACAGCCCGGAAACCCTGCGCCGCGTGGTGAACGAGGCCGTCTACCAGCTCATGCGCCGCGCGGGCGCGATCGAGGCCTTGCGTGATGTCGGCCAGCGCTGGCTCATGGAGGACGCGCAGATCCGGTTCAGCCGCGAGGTCAGCATCTTCGACAAGGATCCGCTGGGCCGCTACCTGCGCGAGTTCGCACACGCCGAGGCGATCCGGACGGAGGAGGAGAAGGCCGCGCGCCGCCGCGAGGAGGCGGGCGTCGGCCCGGACGACGATTCGCTGCGGTTCCGCCCCCGCCGCCCGCGCCCCTCCTTCCTGGATCTCCAGGGCGTCAACAATGGCGGTGAATGGCCGCGCCACTTCGACGACCCGGACGAGGAACTGTCCAACCGGCGCGAGGGCCGCCTGTTCGAGGACGCGTTGCGCCGCGACCAGATTCAGGACGAGCGCTCGAACTGGGCGCAGTTGCTCGACATCGGCTTGGACCGGCTCGAAACCGAGAAGGACCTGCGGGAGGCCATCGCCGAGGCCCGGATGGGCGTGCGCGACAAGGCCGACGGGATCGCCGAACTCGACGCGGCCGTCCAGCATTTCATCGATCTGGACTCCGAGGCCCGGCAGCACGCCGCGGACCTGTCCGACGCCGCCGCGCACGACTGGGTGAACGAGCATGGTGGCGTCATGCTCGACCCCGAGCGCGGGCTGGCCGTGCTCCCGGGCGAGCCGCGCCGCCTGGTGGTGATCTGCGGTGAAGCGGATCACGATGTGCGCCTGGTCGATTCGCTGGCGGCGCACCCGGAGATCCGGGAGCAGATCAACCGCGGCGAACTGCGGCTGGACTACCGCGTGGTGGGCCTGGACGGCAATGACCGGCTCCACGTCATCGAGGTGGACCCGCCGCAGATCCGATTCCACGACGTCGAGGTCGACGGCGAGCGTACGCCGGTCGCGTTGCTGCGCAACGGCCTCGAGCCGTGGCGCATCGTGCAGCCCACACCGGAGGTGCGGATCCCGCACGCCGAGCCGTCCCCCGCGCCCGCCGCACCGCGGGATCCGGCCGTGGTGCGCGCCGAACGCAACGCGGTGGCCGCGCGCCTGTCGGTCTACGACATGGATCTCGGTGCGAACCTGGACCGCACCATCGCCGACCTGCACCACGACAATTCGCTGCGTGCCGCCCAGATCGAGGGCATGGCCGACTTCATCCGAAGCTCGGACGCCATCGACAACTTCCACGATCTCGATCGCACGCTCCAGCAGCTGGCTCACCGGCTCGGCCTCGACCCGGACACGCTGACGCCGCACAAGCTGGCCGAGGCGATGGCCGATCCGAACGTGCGCAAGGTGCGCCGCCTGCAGGCGGTCGACGACCTGATCAAGTACGCGAAGGTCCTGCGCGAGAACATCGATGAGAAGGCGGTGCTCGCGGCCCGCAAGGAGCTGGCGAGCCGGCTCGACGTGGAGCCCGACGATCTGGCCCCGCGCAAGCCGAAGACCAAGGACGGCGAGGTCATCGGGTTCACGACGGACTCGAAGAACACCGACAAGCACGCACTGCTGGACGCGATCCACAACCTGCTGCGGGATTCCGCCGACCGCCCGGAACTACTGGCCGCCCTGCTCGAATACAGCAGTGTGCTGGGCGAACTGGATCCGTTCCGCCAGAACCTGCGCTACGACCCGCTGACCGACCCGCGCGCCGTCGACGGCGAACTGCCGATCCACGACGGCGACGCGCCGGCGCTCCTGCGCGCGTTCATGAACGACTCCATCGGTGAGCCGCCGCTGTCGGACAATCCGTCGGCGGCGGCCACCGTGTGGTCGCGCCTGCTCGGCGTGCACATGAACGACTTCGCCAGAACGGTCAAGATCTACACCGAGCAGCTCGGCGGCCTGCACGATCGGGTCACTCCGAAGCAGTTCGCCGATGTGCTGACCACGCTGCGCGAGACCGGCGATTCGACCCAGGCCTACGAGCGCTATCGCGACAGCGCCGCCGATCCGGCCAAGATCCTGTCCCAGGACCAGCTGTCCGATCTGGTGCGCCGCGTCCGCAGCGCCCGGTACGCCGAGGTGTACGAGGCCTACCGGGACGGCAAGATCGAGAAGCACGAGCGGCTCAGCGCCAAGGAACTGGCCGCCACCATCGACGAACTGCGCGCCGACGTCCGCGCGCGCGAGGCCGACATCAAGCTGCTGGAGAAGCTCGCCGCCGAACACGACGCGCTCACGAAACCGCGTCCGCCCGCGGGCCCGCCGCGGGATCCGCGCGCGGTCGCCACCGATCTGGCCGCCGCCCGGCACGAACTGCGGATCGCGGCCGACGGGCGCGACTACGCGCAGGGCCGGGCCTACCGCGAGAACCCGGGCCCCGGTTTCCGGCCGCTGCGTGAGGGCGATCTGACCCCCGAGCGGATGCCCGGCACCGCCGACTATCTCGCCAACCGTCCGGCCGAAGAGGGCGGACAGCTGCCGGGCCTGGAACAGCGTCTCACCGATCTGGCGGCGGCCGTCGAAGAACACGACGGCGCGCGGTCCCGGGTCCACGACCTCGAGTCCGAGATGCGCCGCGCCGTCGAGGCCGGTATCGGCCCGGACGAGTCGCCGGTGGACGCCTGGAAACGCGAAGTCGACACGGCGCGAGCCGAATTGGAAGACCTCATCGCCGCCGACCCGGCCTGGGTGCGGCAGGGCCTCGACCGCACGCTCGCGGATATCGAACGCCTCTCCCGCATGCCCCAGCAGTGGGGTGATGTCTTCACCGACGAGCTGGTCCCGCTGCGCGACGCGGCTCACCGCTACGAGCAGGCCCGCGAATTCCTGGCCGCCGCCGAGGCCGACGCCGCCGCCGCTGCGCGCGCCGCGGAAACCCCGCAGCAGACCGCCGCCCGCGAATTGGCTTCCGCCCGAGAAGATCTCGCCCATGCCGCCCCCGAAGATCGCCGAGCCGCGCAGGACCGTGTCTCCCGCTGGGAAGCCGAGCACCGCCTCCTCGAGGCCCGGGCCGCCCACGCGGCCGACACCCCGCATCAGGCCGCCGAACGCGCCCGCACTGCCGCGCACGACGACCTCACCCGAGCCATCGAGGACTTCCGCCGCACCACCGGCCTGGAGGTCACCGAGGCCGAACTCGCCCCGGAACACCTGCGCGACACCGTCGACCGCCTGCTCCCCGAGGCGGGCGGCGCCTCTCCCGAGGTGGTCGGCGCCGTCGAACGGCTCGAGAACGCGGCCCGCGCCCGGCATCGCGCCGACGCCCTGACCGAGTGGGTCGACACCCACTTCCCGGAGTCCGGCAACACGGGTCGCGAGGGTGAGGACCCCGGCGCTTCCGGCGCCCCCACCCGCCCGCAGGGTCCCACCCAGCCCAACACCGACCCGTCCACCGCCGCCCGCCCGCCGAACGGTGACGGCGGGGAGAACGGTTCGGATTCGAATGCCTTGACGCACAACGAATCCGTAACGCACACCGAGATCGGATCGCCCGACGGCACCCTGTCCTTCGCGCAGCGGGTCGAGGACGCGATCGCCGCGGGTGAGGCCGAGGTGGTGGTCCTCAGCACCGGTGTGGGGCGAATGGCCGAGCGGGTCGAACTGGTCACCTTCGCGACCGAGCCGCCGACGCAGCTCATCCGCAAGGTCGTCACCCTCGCTCAGCACGCCCATGCCGAGGCGCTGGTCGCGCTGGTCGGCCAGGCGGTCGGCGCGAATGTGCCGAAGGTGCACCAGGTCGAGGACCGGGTGGTGTACATGGAGGTGATGCCCGGCGAGCGTGGCGCGGACCGTTTCACCAATCCCCTGGACCCGAGCCTGGACACGGTGCTGACCACCCCCGACGGCCGCCGCCTCGGTCTGCTCGACGTACTCGTCGGCATCCCCGATCGCAACCTCGCCAACTGGCTGATCACCGCGGACGGGAGCATCAGCGGTATCGACCACAGCCTCGCCTTCGGCGGCGGTCGCCGCGGTGACGAACTGTCCCCGAGTCTCTTCGCGCGCCAGTACGCGACCGCGGGCCCCGACGGCGAAATCGTCTGGCACGACCACGATCTGAGTGCCGGGGACCTGTCCGATATCCGGACCCGTCTGGAGGGCCTGGCTCCCGACTTCGCCGCCCTGGGCCGCGACGACTGGCACCGCGCCCTGATGGATCGCTTCGACGAGGTCCAGCGTCATGCCCGCGCCGCGGACGAGGGGCGCACCGGCGACGAGGGCGAACCGGGCCCCACTCCCGCGCGCCCGAGCAACCCGATGCCGCCCGGCTCCAGCCCGTCGGCGGCCACCCCTCCGGCCGGTGCGACCCCGCCCGGCTCGGGCGGCGGCGGCAAGGAGCCCCCGAACCGAAACTCCTCCACCCCACCGAATCCCGACCCGGAGGAGCCCGGCACCTCGCCGGGTGAGGCCTCCTCGTCGAAGATTTTCGAGGGCAACGACGACCCCACGGTCAACCTGTCGCGTGGCGAGAGCGCCTCGAACGAGCAGACCTTCGAAGGCAACGACGATCCGACCGTCAAGAACCCGTCGCCGGGTGAGACGTCGTCGAAGACGTTCGAAGGCAACGAAGACCCGACCGTGCGGATGGAGCGGGGCAGCGAGGCCAAGCCGCCGGGGAGCGAAGACCCGACGGTGGAGCTGCCCAAGCCGCCGGGCAGTGCGGACCCGACCGTCGAGCCGGCCCGCCCGAGCGAGGCCGCGACGCTGGAGCTGCCGCGGGTGGAAGCGGAAGAGCTGCCGGTGGATCCGGTGGCCGATTCCCCGTCACTGCAGGCGGCGGCACGGTTCCTGCGCGAGGCCGTCAATGATCCGCTGGTGCCCGGCCGCGAGGTCAACGCGGTGCTGTTCACCGCGCGACTGATGGACGCGCTCGGCCTCGAGACCGCCGCCGCGCACCTCAACGATCCGCTCGCGCATTTCCGCGAGATCGCCGAAATGGCGAAGGCGCGCGGCTTCTTCGGTGACCCGGACCAGTCCGCCCCGCCGCTGCCCATGCGCGAGGCCGACGACTATCGGCCGCTGACCCCCGAGGAGCTCTACGGTTCCGAGGAGTACTGGCGCACCGAGGCCGACCCGGAGAATCTCCGTGCCATCGAAGCGCATCTGCGTGAGACCGGCCTGGACCGCCGGATGGCCGAGCTCGAGGCGGCGGAACAGGCCCGGGCTCTCGAATCGGCCGCCCCAATGCGCGAATTGCCCTCGAGCGCAGCCCATCCCGAAGGGGGCGCTGAGCCGGTCCGGGAACGCCCACTGGAAACCTGGTCGCAGCGCCCGCACGATCCGGACAGCGCCGAATCCCGGGTCTTCACCCTCGACGAACTCCGCGACCGCCTCGCCGGCGAGTTCGGTCTGTCGGAGGCGGACCTCGCGCGGCGGAACCTGCCCGAGCTCGCGGGCGACCTGCAGTTCCGAAACATGCTGCGCATCGGCGGCCTCGAGGCCCTGGACCACGTGCTGAGCGGTCACGACGCCGCCACCGGCGCCGAACGCGAGCACCTGGCTCACGTCCGCGACGAGTGGGCGCGCCTGCTCGGCATCCCCGAATCCGCCTTGGACCCCGCGCACACCACCGCCGAGCAGCGCGATGCCGTGCTCGCCGCCGCCCGCGCCGAGACCCTGCGCCGCGCCCTGGACGTCGCCGACCTCATGGTCGCCGCCCTGCACGTCCCCGGCTCCGAGCATGCGCACGTGGTGCTGGAGTCCGACGGCGAACGCCTGCATGCCCGCATCGTCGAAACCCCCGACGGCGGTCAGCGGGTCGAGCTGATCCCGCGGCCCGAACTCGGTCCGCTGCGACCCGCCGCGAAGCCGTCGCCGAGGTGGATCGACAACCTGCTGCAGCGCATGCAGCAGGGCTATCACGGCCAGTCGCCGAAGTATCCGTCCGGTTCGCGCCTGGATTCCTCGGGAATCTCGCTGCTGACTGTGGAATTCGGCTATAACGTCCTGCACGACCACGACTTCCTCGGGATGAAGCCCAACTTCAATCCGGTGCGCATCGGCAAGGAAATCCTGACGCTGTGGGAGGCGCGCGAGAAGCTGCCGCTGGTGCACCGCCTCACGCGCCGGATCGCCGACATCTCCCCGGCGCAGATCCCGATGCGCACCAGCGATGGCGGCGAATACCGTCCGCACGTCACCGAGGCCGATCCGGTGCTGCGCGCCGAGGTCGAGGAATCGCTGCGCGTTGCGGAGATGACCATCGAGTCGGAACTGCCGGCGCTGCAACAGGAACCGATCGATCCGGTGACCGTCGAGCCGGCGGCGCACGAGTGGGGTACGGATGTGCCGCAGCCACTGGTGGACGCCGCGGACGCCCGCGATGCCGCGCTGGTGGATCTCGTGCGCCTGGCCCGGGAGTTCCGGATCCCGCTCGCCGAGGCCGATCCGGAGTCGGTGCGCGAGGCGGTCGAGGCGGCGCGGTACCGGGCCATGCGCCGCGCCGGTGCGGTCGAGGCGTTGCGCGATGCCGGGCAGCGCTGGCTGGTCGAGGACGCCGACATTCCGTTCAGCCGTGAGATCAATTTCTTCGACAAGGATCCGCTGGGCCGTTTCCTGCGGGAGTTCGCCCATGCCCGCGCCCTCGAGATCGAGGAGAACAAGGCGCACGACCTGCGCGAGCAGGCCGGCATCGGGCACGACGATCCGCCGCTGGAATTCCGTGCGCGCGAACCCCGCCCGTCCATCCTCGATGTGGAGGGCGTCAACAATGGCGGCGAATGGGTGCCGCATTTCGACGACGTCGACGGGGAGCTGCTCGATACCCGCGAGGGCAAGCTGTTCACGCGCGCGCTGCGTCGCGACGAGTTGCTCGACGAGCGCTCGAACTGGGCCCAGCTGCTGGATGTCGCGCTCGACCGGATCGAGACTCAGACCGATCTGGACCACCTCATCTCCGACCTGCGCATGGGCCTGCGCGACGAACGCGCGCGGGTGCTCGAATTCGCCGCGGCGGCAGACCATTTCCTCGGCGTGGACGATCAGCTGCGCGAGCGTGTACATGAGGTCTCCGATCAGGCGGCCCGGGAATGGGCCGACGCCAAGGGCGGCGTCATCCTCGACCGGGACCACGGTCTGGCACTGCTCCCGGGCGAAAACGGCGGCCCCGAACGCCTCGTGGTGATTCGCGGCGACGGCGCGCACGACATCCACCTGGTCGACGCGCTCGCCGCGCACCCCGACCTGCGCCGGATGATCGAGCACGGTGAGCTGCGGCTGGAGTACCGCAATGTCGGTCTCGACGAGCAGGGCACGGTCCACCTGGTCGCGGAAGCCACGCCCGCCGTCCGGTTCCACGACGTGGAGGTCGACGGCCGGGTGCGGCCGGTCGCGGTCATGCGTGCGGACGGCCGGGGCCTGCGGCTGGTGCAGCCCACGCCGGAGCGGGTCACCACACCGCACGAGGGCGGCCACGAGCCGGCCGTACCGCGCGATCCGGATGCCTTGGCGAAGGAACGCAACGCGGTGGCGCGCCGCCTGGCGCTCGACGTCATCCTCGATCTCGGCGACAATCTCGGCCGCAGCATCGAGTCGCTGCGGCAGGAGCTTTCGCTGCGGGCCTCGCAGCTGGAAGGCATGGCCGATTTCATCCGCACCGCGGACGCCATCGACACCTTCCACGATCTGGACCGCGCGCTGGGCAATCTCGCCAACCGGCTCGGCCTGGACCCCGAACAGCTGTCGCCGCGCGCGGTGGCCGAGGCGTTCGGCGATTCCCGGTTCAGGATGGGGGAGCGGCGGCGCCAGGCGTTCGCCGACCTCATCGCCTACGCCGACGTGCTGCGCAAGAACGGGCACGAGACGGCGGTGCTGGCCGCCCGGGATCGGCTGGTGCGTCTGCTCGACGTCGATCGTGAGAACCTGCACGCCCCTAAGGCCGTCAAGGACGCCGACAAGGTCGAGATCATCGGGTTCGAGCCGGACAAGAAGACCACGGTTCCGGACGCGATCGCCATCGCCTTCGAGAACATGGCCTTCCGGCCGGACGAGCGCCGGGCGCATGCCATCGACGCGCTGACCCACTACATCGAGGAGATCACCGCACTCGATCCGCATCGTGAGGGGCTGCGCTACGACCCGCGGACGGATCCGCGTGCCGTGGACGGCGAGCTGCCCGTGCACGATCCGAACGGCCGCGAGCTGCTGAGCTCGCTGTTCGGCGATCACGTCGGGGAACCGCCGTTGGCGGGCGAGCTGATTCAGGCCGGTGAGGTCTGGTCGCGTCTGCTGGGCGTGGACACCTCCAATATCGACAAGACGGTCAAGATCTACGAGGACCGCCTGTCCAGGCTGCACGACCGGATGAGCCCGAACCAGCTGCGCGAGGTCCTGCGCACGCTGAGCGACAAGGTCGGTGACCAGGGCGCGGCGTACCAGGTCTACCGCGACAGCGTCACCGATACACGGAAACTCCTCAGCCCCGAACAGGTCTCGGAGATCGTGCGGGTGGTGGGCAAGGCCCGCGATATCGAGGTGTACGAGGCCTACCGCGACGGCAAGATCGAGAAGCACGAGCGGCTCACCCCCAAGGAGTTCTCCCACGTCGTCGAGGCCATGCGCGAGGAGATCCGGGCCCGCAAGGCGGATATCGATCTGCTCGAACGCCTCGCGGCCGAGCATCACGACCTCACGAATCCGCCGGAACCCGAAGCGCCGCCGCGTGATCCGCGCACGGTCGGACCCGAACTCGCGGAAGCGCGGCACGAGCTGCGGGTCGCCGAGGAGGGCCTCGACTACGCCAAGGGCCGCATGTGGCGCGAGCGCGAGGGCGAGGTGTTCCGCCCGCTCACCGACAGCGATCTGACCCCCGACAACCTGCCGGGCACCCAGGACTACCTCGCCAACCGCAGTCGCGCGGAGGGCGGCGAGCTGCCGGGCAACGAGCAGCGCATCCACGATCTGTCCACGGCGGCAGCCGAAGTCGATCGGGCCCGGACCCGGGTGCGGGAGCTCGAGACCGAACTGCGGCACGGCATGGCGGCGAGCACCGAGCCCGGCGAGACGCCCGCCGACGCCTGGCAGCGCGAGGCCGAGGCCGCCCGCGCCGACCTGGAGGCGCTGGTCACCACGGACCCGGCCGCACCCCGCGGCATCGACCACGCCATCGACCAGATCGGGCAGCTGTCCCGGATGCCGTTGACCTGGGGCGACATCTGGACCGACGATCTGATCCCGCTGCGTGACGCGGTCCACCGCTACCAGCGGGCCGAGGAGTTCCTGGCCGCCACCCGCACCGCCGAGGCCGATGCCGCCGCCGCGGCGGCCCGCGCCGCCGAGACACCCGAACAGGCCGCAGCCCGCGAACTCGCCACGGCCCGAGCCGAACTCGTCGCCGCCGCGGCCCGGGGCGAC
>NZ_JBSGCY010000132.1:0-18150 GCF_053602115.1 Nocardia sp. NPDC004582
GCCATGTTCCCCATCTCGGCCAGCACCGACTTCCTCGGCGCGCCCGTCCCCGGTGCGGTCGAGTACGAGGGCCGGCATCGCCGCCGGAGACGGGAACCAGTGCGGCGACCTCTCCGACCAGCTCGCTCACCTGCGGGGAGTCGGGCGTGACCGACTGCGGGGAGACGGTGATCTTGGCCTTGCGCATGAGCGCGGCCATATCGCCGCGCTGATCGGGCAGCACCAGGGTGACGACATCGCCGTCATTGCCCGCCCGCGCGGTGCGGCCGGACCGGTGCAGGTAGGCCTTGTGCTCGGCGGGCGGATCGACGTGCACGACCAGTTCCACGCCGTCCACGTGCACGCCGCGCGCGGCCACGTCGGTGGCGACCAGGACCTTGGCCGCGCCGGAGGCGAAGGCCGCCAGATTGCGGTCGCGGGCGGGCTGGGTCAGATTGCCGTGCAGGTCCACGGCCGGGATGCCGGCGGTGGTGAGCTGGCGGGCCAGCTTGCGGGCCTGATGCTTGGTGCGGGTGAACAGGATTCGCCGCTCGGCGCCGGAGGCGAGGCGGTGCACGACGGCGCGCTTGGCGTCGTTGGTGGGCACCTCGAACACATGGTGGGTCATGGCGGCCACCGGCGAATTCGCTTCGTCGACTTCGTGTTTCACCGCGTTCGGCAGGAAGCGCTGAACCAGCTTGTTGACGCCGTTGTCCAGGGTGGCCGAGAACAGCAGGCGCTGGCCGTCGCTGGGGGTGGCGGCCAGGATCCGGGTGACGCCGGGCAGGAAGCCCAGGTCGGCCATGTGGTCGGCCTCGTCGATGATGGTGATCTCGACGTCGTCGAGGCTGATCAGGCCCTGCCGCATCAGGTCCTCGAGGCGGCCCGGGCAGGCGATGACGATGTCGACGCCCTTCTTCAGCGCCTGCACCTGCCGGTGCTGGGACACGCCACCGAAGATCGTGGTCACCGACATGCGGTACGCGGCGGCCAGCGGCTCGAGGGTGGCCGCGATCTGGGTCGCCAGTTCGCGGGTCGGCGCCAGGACCAGCCCGGCGGGGTGATTCGGCGCGACCGGCTGCGGGTCGCGGCCCAGCATGTCGACCATCGGAATGGAGAACGCCAGGGTCTTTCCACTGCCGGTCTTCCCGCGGCCGAGCACATCGCGCCCGGCCAGGGTGTCGGGCAGGGTGTCGGCCTGGATCGGGAACGGCTCGGTGATCCCGGCGCTGGTGAGGGCGCGAATCAGGGGCTCGTGCACGCCGAGCGCGGCGAAGGAGGTGGGGGCGGAAGTCATCGGTGCTGCAGTGCCTTTCGGGCATCGGGGGCGTGCCCGAGCCGTGCGGCGGACATCGGGTCCGCGCCGGGGGCACAAGGTGGCGAGATTGCCAGTGGGCAAAATCGATCGCCGTAAGGAAAGCTAAGCCGCGCAGTGGGGGCTGCTTGGGAGTTGTAGCGATCTACGACGCTGGTGTGACGGTTGGCACCGGCACAGCCATGATCAACAACGTGTTCGCTGGAAGTCTACCCGGCCTCGAAATCGGCCCGGTACGCGGGGAGCGCGGGCAGCGGGGGCAGGGGTCGGGCGTGCAGCCAGGCGTCCCAGAGCGGGCGCAGCGAGGTGTTGCTGTAATGCCCGGCCAGGTCGGTGAATTCGTCGGTGCTCACCGAGGCGTGCCGGTACCGCGTGGTCCAGGCGCGCAGCAGGTCGAAGAAGGCGGTGTCGCCCAGCTGCAGGCGCAGGGCGTGCAGGGTGAGCGCGCCGCGCTTGTAGACCCGGTCGTCGAACATGAACTCCGGGGTCGGGTCGGCGAGCAGCAGGTCCTGTGGCAGCCGCGCCAGATTGCGGTGCGCGGTGCGGGCCAGCTGATCGGCGGAGGGTCCGCCCGCGGCCTCGGACCAGATCCATTCCGCGTAACAGGCGAAGCCCTCGTGCAGCCAGATGTCGCGCCACCGCCGGATGGTCAGGCTGTTGCCGAACCACTGGTGG
Source organism: Nocardia sp. NPDC004582 (assembly GCF_053602115.1). NCBI lineage: Bacteria > Bacillati > Actinomycetota > Actinomycetes > Mycobacteriales > Nocardiaceae > Nocardia > Nocardia sp. NPDC004582. Next base: position 1,970 of record NZ_JBSGCY010000132.1, read on the forward strand.
GCCAGCTCGTGCGCGACCAGGCGCTCCGAACCCCGTTGCCCGTCACAGTGATTCGCGCCGAATACCGAAATGCCCTGGGCCTCGATGGGGATCTCGAGGTCGTCATCGGTGACCACCACCGTGTACGCCTCGAACGGGTAGGGCCCGAACAGTTCGGTGAAGACCTCCATCATGCGCGGCTGGCGTGCGAAGTCGTGCTCGAAGGGCAGACGCAGCCGCGGCGGCAGCACTGCCTGCATGGGGACCGATCCGCGCGGGGCGTCGATGCGCTGTTTGCGGTAGTGGCCGATCTGGATGGTCGCCAGGTAGGTCGACATGGGTTCGGGCTGCTCGTAGACCCAGGTGGTCTGGCTGGCCTTGGTCTGCTTGCGCACCAGGGTGCCGTTGGCCTGCGCGTAGTAGGGGGAGTCGGTGGTGATCGAAATCCGGTAGCTGGCCTTGGAACTGGGGTGGTCGTCGCAGGGGAACCAGGAGGCCGCGCCATTGGGCTGGCTGGCCACCAGCGCGCCCTCGGTGAGCTCCTCCCAGCCGACCTCGCCCCACGGGCCGCGCACCGGTGTGGGCGGGCCCGCGTACTGCACGGTCAGCACCAGGGCGCCGCCCGCCGGGACGCGCTGGCGCGGGGTGATCACCAATTTGCCGCGCTGGTGGGCGTATTTGGCGGGTTTGGCGCCGTTCACCAGCACCTTGGACACCGACAGCGCCTGGGACAGGTCCAGCGCGAAGCGATCTCGCGCGCCGGTGGTCACCGCGGTGATGTCGGCGCGCCCGGACAGCCGGTTGCTCGAGACCTTGTAGACCAGTTCCAGGTCGTAGCGCGAGACCCGGTAGCCGCGATTTCCGTTCTGCGGCAGGTAATCGTCGATGGGTTCGTCGATCGGATCGACCATCAGCGGCTCCCGTCCGGCCAGGGTGCGATGGGGTTGCCCCACCAGCGGGTGGACGGCGGCACGCTGTCGCCGCGCATGACCAGCGAGGCGGGCCCGATGGTGGCGCCCGCGCCGATCACGCTGGCGGGCAGGGCGACACAGTGCGGGCCGAGGGTGGCGCCGGGTCCGAGGGTGACGGTGTCCATGGCCATGATGCGGTCGTGGAACAGATGGGTCTGCACCACGCAGCCGCGTTCCACGGTCGCGCCGTCACCGAGTGTCACCAGGTCAGCCTCCGGAAGCCAATAGGATTCGCACCATACCCCGCGGCCGATTGTCGCGCCGAGTCCACGCAACCAGACATTCAGGACAGGTGTTCCGGTCGCGGCGCGAGCGAACCACGGTGCGGCGACATGCTCGACGAAGGTGTCGGCCACCTCGTTGCGCCACACGAACGAGCTCCACAGCGGATGCTCCTCGGTGCCGATCCGGCCCACCAGCAGCCATTTCGCGATGATCGAGGACGCGCCGGCGACCGCGCCCGCACTCAGCAGCACCAGGCCGCTGAGCAGGGCGGTGGGCAGATGGCCGAGGGTCTGGGCCAGCCAGGCCAGGGCGAACAGCACGCCGAGCCCGATGGCGAAGGTCACCAGCACCGGGATCAACCGGCAGGTCTCCACCACCGCGCGCGCGATCCGCAGCCGCGCGGGCGGGTCGAAGGTGCGTGCGGTGTCGGCGATTTCGGCGGCGCGGCGCAAGCGGATGGGCGGGCTGCCCAGCCACGACGAGCCCGCCTTCGCCTTCGACGGCGCCGCCGACAGCACGGCGACCAGGCCGTTCTTGGGGACCCGGCGACCCGGCGCGGTCATACCGGAGTTGCCGAGGAAGGCGCGCTTGCCGACCTTGGCCTCACCGATGCGCAGCCAGCCGCCGCCCAATTCGTAACTGGCGACCATGGTGTCGTCGGCCAGGAACGCGCCGTCGGCGACCACGGTGAACTTCGGCAGCAGCAGCACGGTCGAGACCTCCACGCGCTTGCCGACCTTCGCGCCCAGCAGGCGCAGCCACACCGGGGTCAGCAGGCTGGCGTAGAGCGGGAACAGGAAGGTGCGCGCGGAATCCAGCAGCCGTTCGGTGGCCCACGCCTGCCAGCCCTGGCGGCTGCGCACCGGATGGTGGCCCTCGGTGAGCCCGATGGCCAGCAGTCGCACCGACACGATGGTGACCGTCGCGTACACGCCCAGTACCAGCAGCATGGCGACCGGCAGCATGGCGAACGCGCGCCCGAAACCCGCTGTCAGCGTCTGGGTGTCGCGAATCCACCAGGCGATCAGCAGACCGCCGGTGCCCAGCGACAGGATCGGCACCGAGGCCAGCAGCATGGAGGTGACGCCGAAGATGGCGACCCAGTGCGAGGCGCGGGCGGGGGTGGCGTCGGGCCAGCGGTGCTGGGCCCGGCCGACTTTCACCGCGGGCGAGCCCGCCCACTCCTGCTCGGCCTTGACCTTGCCCGCCACCGACGAGCCGGGCGCGATCTCGGCATTGCGGCCGATCCTGGTGCCGGGCAGCAGCATCGACCGCGCCCCGACCACCGCGCCGGGACCGATCTCGATCGGGCCGATGTGCACCACGTCGCCGTCGATCCAATACCCGGCCAGGTCGACCTCGGGTTCGACGCTGCAGCCGTCGCCGAGCCGCAGCATACCGGTGACGGGCGGCAGGGTGTGCAGGTCGACGCCCTTGCCGACGGTCGCGCCGAGCGCGCGGGCGAACGGCACCATCCACGGTGCGCCGGACAGGTTCTCCGCGCCGCTGGCCTCCGAGAGCCGCACGGCCGTCCAGAGGCGCAGGTGCACGAGCCCGCCGCGCGGATAGGTGCCCGCCGCGACCCCGCGCAGCAGCAGCCGGGACCCGGCGACGCACAGCGCCATCCGGCCGGGCGGGGAGATGAACAGCACGAACGCGGCCAGCGTCCACCACCACGACAGGTGCGGCAGCCACGGCAGCGAGCCCGACCACGCGGCGATATTGCCGACGGTGGCCAGCCAGGTCAGCCATTGCAGACCGGTGAGGGTGGTGAGCGGGATGGTGGCGAGCACCTGGAACAGCTGAGCGGGCAGCGGCACCGGGCGGACCACGCGTTCCTCGACGGTCGCGGTCGGGGCGAAGGCGTCCAGGAACGCGGCCAGCGCGCCCAGGCGCGGATGGTCGTAGAGGTCGGCCACCGCGACGCGCGGATGGCGTTCGCGCAGCGCCGCCACCAGCTGTGCCGCGGCCAGGGAGCCGCCGCCCAGATCGAAGAAGTCGGCGTCGGGATCGGTGACCTCGGCGCCCAGGATCGAATCCCAGAGGCCGGCGACCCAGCGCTGGGTCTCGGTCAGTCCGGCCTCGGGGGTGGCGGCGACGGTCTTGGGCAGCGGCCAGGGCAGGGCGTCGCGGTCGACCTTGCCGGAGGTGCGGGTGGGCAGTTCCCCGACCACGGCCAGGCGCGGCACCAGGGGAGCCGGAAGCTGTTCGGCCAGAATGGTTCTGGCGGCGGTCAGGTCGTAGCCGGCGTCGGGGCCGGTGAGGTAGCCGACCAGGATCTTGTTGCCCGCCTTGGTGGTCCGGATGGCGGCGGCCGCGCCGGTCACGCCCGGCAGGTGCTGCAGCGCGTTGTCGATCTCGCCGAGTTCGATGCGGCGGCCGCCGAGCTTGATCTGGTCGTCGGCGCGGCCCAGGAACACCAGGCCCTCGCGGTCGTTGCGGACCAGATCGCCGCTGCGGTAGGCGCGTTCCCAGCCCACCGATTCCAGCGGCGCGTACTTCTCGGCGTCCTTGGCCGGGTCGAGGTAGCGGGCCAGGCCGACGCCGCCGATCACCAGCTCGCCGGATTCGCCCTCGCCCACCGGATTTCCGGCGGCGTCGACGACCGTCAGGTCCCAGCCGTCGAGCGGGAGGCCGATGCGGATCGGGAAGCCGCCGTCCAGCAGCGCCGCGCACGCCACCACGGTGGCCTCGGTGGGGCCGTAGGTGTTCCACACCTCGCGCTCGGAATCCTGATTGCCCGCCAGGCGTTCGGCCAGCTCGGGCGGGACCGCCTCGCCGCCGAAGATGAGCAGCCGCACCGGTTCCAGGGCCTCGGCGGGCCAGGTGGCGGCCAGGGTGGGCACGGTCGAGACGATGCTGATCTCGCGGCGCACCAGCCACGGACCCAGGTCCGCGCCGGTGCGCACCAGCGCGCGCGGGGCCGGGACCAGGCAGGCGCCGTGCCGCCAGGCCAGCCACATCTCCTCGCAGGAGGCGTCGAAGGCGACCGACAGTCCGGCCAGCACCCGGTCGCCGGGGCCGATGGGTTCGCGCTGGAGGAACAGGTTCGCTTCGGCGTCGACGAACGCGGCGGCGTTGCGATGGGTCACCGCAACGCCTTTGGGGGTGCCCGTGGAGCCGGAGGTGAAGATGATCCAGGCGTCGTCGGCCGGGGCGGGAGCGGCCGGCCGGGTCGTGCCGGCGCCGGATTCCCTTGGGACGCCGGTGGTCTCGATGCCCGCGGCGGTCACGATGGCCGACACCTGAGCCTCGCCGAACACCAGCCGGGCGCGCTCGTCGGGATCGTCGGCGTCGACCGGGACATAGGCCGCGCCCGCGTGCAGGACGGCCAGGATGGTGATGTAGAGCCCGCGCGTGCCCGACGGCATCCGGACCCCGACCCGGTCCCCGGCGCGCACGCCCGCGGCGGCCAGCCGATCCACCTCGACCGCGATCTCCGCGAGCAGTTCCGCGTAGCCCAGTTCCACCTCGCCGTCGTCGATGGCGGGTGCGTCGGGGTGCGCCGCGGCGGTCGCGGCGAGAATGTCGACCAGGGTGCGGGCTGCCGGCGCGAGGGCGGCCCGCAGCATCGGGTTCGCGTCTGTCTCGATATCGGCCTGCGGTCGCGGCATTACGTGCTGCCCACCTCTCATGGAACCATCCGGCGCTTGTGCGTTGGTTGTTTCATAGGAGAGTTACCGACAGGCAAACTGTGGGGCGGCCATTGGCCCACGGTACCGGTAAGTCCTGGTTGTCCCGTGTGCGACCGGCGGTTATGCCGGGAATCGGGCGAAGAATCGCCAGATCACGTCGGCGGCGTCGAATTGGTGAGTGACCTTGCCGACAATGGCCTCGGGCAGGTATTGCGGCCCGCCCGGCCAGGTGTGACCGCCGCCGGTGACCGCATAGAGACGCACCGCGGATCCGTTCGCGCAGTCGGCGGACCCCACCGTGACCGAGGTCCCGTCGTCGGTGCGCGGCGCGAGCTGTGTGGTGGTCACCGCGGAGCAGGCGTCGCGCTCGCGCCACCACCGCTGGGTCGCGTCGACCGACAGCACGGGGCTGGTGCCCGCGCCGTGCCGCCCCGACGTGACCCGGACGACCCCGCCGTCATAGGGGACGATCGGGTCGGCGGTGCCGTGGATCTCGAGCACCGGCAGGGGATGGGCGGGGGTGCAGTCGGATTCGTCCGCCTGCGGGAGCGGCCCCGCCACCGGAGCGATGGCGGCCAGCTTCCCCGGCAGCCGGCAGCCGAGATGTTCGGTGAACATGCCGCCGTTCGACATTCCGGTGGCATAGACCCGCGACGGGTCCACGCCGTCGCCGCCGACCAGCCGGTCGATCACCGCCGCCACGAAACCCACGTCGTCGACGCCGGCCGCACCAGCCTTGGTGTCCGCGCCACGACCGTCGTTCCAGGACTTCTCGTAGCCGTCGGCGTAGACGGCGATGAAGCCCTCGGTGTCGGAGAGCTCGTCGAAGCCGGAGGTCTCCGCCAGATTCCGGGCGGTCCCGCCACCGCCGTGGAAGGCGAGGACCGCGGGCAGCAGGCCCTGCGGGCGCTTCGCGGGATAGTGGACGAGGTATTGCCGTGGCAGACCGCCGAATTCGAGGGTGACCGTGGTGTCGGCCGCCGCGTGAGCCCGCGGGTACGTGCAGCCGGCGGTCAGGAACACCGTGGCGAGCAGGACCGCGGCGGCGATTCTCGGTGCGTACACGCCGTCGATGGTAGAGACGCGGCCTGAAGCTGAGCTGAAGCTTCGGGTCAGCTGTGAACGCGCAGGGCGGCCAGCGCGGCGGCGGCGACTTCGGCTGGCGGACGATCGATTTCGATGGTCACGATCCGCTCGTCCGGGGCGGGTGGCTCCAGGGTCTCGAGCTGTGAGTTCAGTAGTGCCGGCGGCAGGAAGTGGCCCGTGCGCGCGAGCAGGCGGGCGCGTAGGAGTTCCCGGGATCCGGTGAGGTGCACGAAGGTGAGGACCGCGTCCGGGTGCCCGGCGCGCAGGATGTCCCGATAGGAGCGTTTCAGGGCCGAACAGGCGACCACTCCCGAACGGCCCGCGGCGAACTCCGCGGATATCCACGCCGCGACCGCCGCCAGCCACGGCCCCCGATCGGCATCGGTGAGCGGGCGCCCGGCGGCCATCTTGGCGCGATTGGCGGGCGGGTGCAGGTCGTCGCCCTCGAGCAGATCCCAGTCCAGCGTGCGCGCCAGCATGCTCGCGACAGTGGACTTGCCCGATCCCGCCACGCCCATCACCACCGCGATGTGCGGTCGAGCGGCGGCGGTCAACGGGCCTCCCGGATCGGTGCGGTGCTGGTCGCACCGACCATAGCCAGCGGAAATCACTTCGCACCGGCGGCCCGCCGCATCCGATCCGAACCGTTCCTTCCGCCGCCCACCGGTCCCGGTATTGTCTGCGGTGCAGGTGAATCGGGAGGATTGTTTGGCTGAGCAGCTCCGGCCGGGAGTGACCTTCGCCGGGTATCGGGTCGAGCGGCTGCTCGGCGTCGGCGGAATGGGCGAGGTGTACCTGGCCCACGACCGGGACCTGCCCCGATTCGTCGCGCTCAAGCTGCTCAATGTGGTGGCGGGGGACAGCGCCGAGACTCGGCAGCGATTCCTGCGCGAGGCCAATATCATTGCCCGGCTCGCGCATCCGAACATCGTCACCATCTACGCGCGTGGCGAGGAACAAGGGCGGCTGTGGCTGGCCATGGCCTATGTCGACGGCTCGGACCTGGAAGCCGAACTGCTCGCCGGGCCGCTCGAACCGCGCCGCGTCGCCGCCATCACCGCCGACGTGGCGCGCGCCCTCGACTACGCCCACGACGCGGGTGTGCTGCACCGCGACGTCAAACCCGCCAATATCCTGCTCACCGCCCAACCACGAGAGTGGGCGCTGCTCACCGACTTCGGCATCGCCGAGTCCAACCACGAGGTGCGCGGCATCACCGGGCGCGGCGAGGTGGTCGCGAGCTTCCAGTACACCGCGCCCGAACGCTTCCACGACGAGGCCCGCGTCGACCGCCGCGCGGACGTGTACTCGCTGGGCTGCACGCTGTTCGAAATGCTCACCGGCACACCCCCGTACGCCGACACCGACCTACCCCGGCTGATCTACCGGCACGTGAAGGCCCCCGTACCCTCGCCGCACGCGATCAATCCGGCCCTGCCCGCCGCACTGGACCCGATCCTGGCGCGGGCCATGGCGAAGAATCCGCGCCACCGCTACGCCACCTGCGCCGAACTGTCCGCGGCGGTGAACGGTGTGCTCACCGAATCGCGGTCGGCGCCGGACGTTCCGCCGCCCAAGGCGAAGAACCCGCGCGACAAGAACCGGCACGCCGCGGTCCCGGCGTCGGAGCCCTGGGCGCGGTCCCGCACCCTGCTGGTGGTGCTCGCGGTCGTCGTGGCGGTGGGCGCCACGGCCGCCGCGGTCGGTTTGCTCTCGGCACTGATGGAACCGAGTTCGAAGGATTCGGCCGCGCCCACGACCGGCCCGCGCACCTCGGCCCCGGCTCGCACGAGTACGGCTCCGGCGGCCCCATCGGTGAACCCGTCCGCCGCCGCGGCCGCCGACGGCTGCCAGACCCGCCGCACCCCCGACAGTGTCACCGGCACCGATCCGGGTGGCATCGCCAGTGGCCCCGACGCGATCCTGGCGTTCCAGTACGCCTACTACGTGCTCCGCTCCGGCTCGGTGGCAAGCCAATTCGTCGCGGGCGACGCCTCCAATGTGGCCAACCCGGCGACCATTCAGACCGGCATCGATTCGCTGCCGGTGGGCACCCGGTACTGCGTGCAGGTCGGTCGCATCACCCCCGGCGACGACGAGCACTGGGCGGTCAAGGTCATGCAGCAGCGGCCCGGGGAATTGCCGGACGCGTTCACCCAGACGGTCACCACCCGCACGGTGAGCGGCCGCACCCTGATCACCTCGATCGTCGAGGAGTAGCGGCCCGGCCGAGGAGTCCCGGCGGCCGTTGGTGTTTCACAAAATCGGTAGGTGTGCTGGGGGACTGCTAGTCTGCGATGTGGTGGCCCGATCGGGATGGCTCGGTGGGGCGCGGTGAAAGTTGTTCGTCGATAGGGAGTTTCGGTCGTGGACACGACAGGGTCGCGAGGCGGGTTCGCGGGGGCGCAGGGATGTCCGGTTCGCGGTGGAGTGGGTGTCGCGCCCGAGGAGCTCAGGATCTTGCTGGGCACACCGGAATTCGCGGCCGACCCGCATGCCGCCTACCGTGACATGCGGCGACGCCACGGCTCCATGGTGCCGATCGAACTGTCCCCGGGGATCCCGGCCACCCTGGTCGTGAACTACCGGACGGCACTGCGAATCCTCAACGATCCCGAGCACTTTCCCGCCGACCCGCGCGTCTGGCAGGAGACCATCCCCGAGGACTCGCCGATCCGGCCCATGATGCAGTGGTACCCGAACGCGCTGCGCAACGCCGGCGCCGAGCACCTGCGCTACCGGCAGGCCTACACCGCCGCCATCGACGGAATCGACCTGCACGCGGTGCATGCCACCGTCGAGGAGATCGCGGGCCCGCTGATCGCGGGGATCGCCGCCGAGGGCGGCACCGACCTGGTGTCGAGTTACGCCCTGCCGCTGGTGTTCGAGGTGCTCAACCAGGTGGTGGGCTGCTCGGCCGATATCGGGCAGCGGGTGGCCACCGGCATGGCCGCGCTGTTCGACACCGTCAATGCCGCGTGGGGCATGCAGACCCTGGCCGAAGCGCTCATGGAGCTGATCGCGCTGCGCCGCGCCGAGCCCGGCGACGACGTCACCTCCCGCATGGCGCACCACCCGGCCGCGCTCAATGACGAGGAGATGCTGTACCAGCTGGTCAGCTTCTACGGCGCGGGCCTCGAGCCGATGCAGAACCTGATCGCCAACACGTTGCTGCTCATGCTCACCGACGACCGCTTCGGCGGAGACATGCTCGGCGGCAGCCTCTCCACCCGCGACGCCCTCGACGAGGTGCTCTTCAACGACCCGCCGATGGCCAACTTCTCGATCAGCTACCCGCGTCAGCCGGTGCTCATCGACACCACCTGGCTGCCCGCCCACCAGCCGGTGCTGATCAGCCTCGCGGCCTGCAACAACGATCCCGAGATCGCGGGCGGCGACCGCACCGGCAACCGCTCGCACCTGGCCTGGGGCGCGGGCCCGCACGCCTGCCCCGCCCGCTCGGTGGCGTATCTGGTCGCGCAGACCGCGATCGACGAGCTGCTCGACGCGCTGCCCGACATCGCGCTGGCCGTCGGCAAAGACGAGATCTCCTGGCGTCCCGGCCCGTTCCACCGCGCCATGGTGGCACTGCCGGTCGAATTCCCGATCAGTCCCGCGCTGCGCGCGGTGTAGAAGGAGCTTCACATGTCCCAGAGCCCGATCGTGCTGGATGTCACCGGCACCGATATCCAGGGCGAATCCGCCCGGATTCGCGCGCGTGGCCCCGTCGCGCTGGTCGAGCTGCCCGGCGGCGTCCAGGCGTGGTCGGTGACCGACCAGGAAGTGCTCAAGAGCCTGCTCACCGACGAGCGCGTCTCCAAGGACCCGCGCCAGCACTGGGCGGCGTTCCGCAACGGCGAGATCACCGAGACCTGGCCGCTGCTGCCCTGGATCGTGGCGGAGAACATGTTCACCGCCTACGGCGCCGACCACCGCCGCCTGCGCAAGCTGGTCTCCCCGGCCTTCACCCATCGCCGCACCACGGCCATGCGCGAGCGTATCGAGGCCATCGTCACCGAACTGCTCGACGAACTGGCCGAGCTCCCGGCCGGTTCGACCGCGGACCTGCGCTCGCTCTACGCCTACCCGGTCCCGATCCGCGTGATCAGCGGGCTCTTGGGGGTGCCCGAGCATCTCGACGCCGCCATCCACAAGTGCGTCGACGGCTTCTTCGACGGGTCGCTGACCGCCGAGGAGGCCATGGCCAACTTCCTGGAGATGTACGAGAAGGTCGGCGAACTGGTCGCCTACCGCCGCGAGCACCCGGGCGACGACATCACCACCGCCATGATCGCCTCCCGCGACGAGGACGGCTCGCAGCTGGCCGACAAGGAACTCGTCGAAACGCTGATGCTGGTCATCAACGCCGGCCACGAGACCACGGTCAACCTGCTCGGTCAGGCCATCGTCGCGCTGCTGTCGCATCCGGAGCAGCTGGCCGCCGTGGTGGGCGAGCAGGCGTCCTGGAACGACGTCATCGAGGAGACCCTGCGCTACCAGGCGCCGGTCGCCCACCTGCCGCTGCGCTACGCGGTGGAGGACATCGAGGTCGGCGGCGTCGTGATCGGCAAGGGCCAGGCCATCCTCGCCTCCTACGCCGGGGCCAGCCGCGACCCGAAGATCCATGGCGAGACCACCGACCGGTTCGACATCCACCGCGACACCAAGGACCAGCACGTCGCCTTCGGCCACGGCGCGCACCACTGCCTGGGCGCGCCGCTGGCCCGCCTGGAAGCGGCGATCGCGCTGCCCGCGCTCTTCGCGCGTTTCCCCGACCTCCGGCTGGCCACGCCCGCAACGGAATTGACCCCGATCGGCAGCTTCATCTCCAATGGCCACATCAGCTTGCCGGTGGTGCTGAACCCAGGCGCGTAGCCGCCGCGGTCCGTCCTGCTCCCACCGCATCGCCCGGTCTCGTGACTCGCCGGGCGGTGCGGTGTTCCCGTCTCCGGGGGGCCGTGGCTGGAACATGAAGACGCACAGCCATACTGGTCGTGCGTCTTTCCGAGAGTGTTCAGCGATTCAAGTCCCTCACACAGGAGGCTCGAATATTCATGGTCACCATCCGGAATCGGTACCGCTCCGCCCTGTCCGCCACCGCGCTCGCCGTGCTGGGCGCCGGTCTGGTCGTCACCGCCGCGCCCGCCCTGGCCGACAATTCCATCGACGTCACCACGGCCGTCGCCACCTCGGTCGGGATCGACTACACCTGCGACGCGACCGCGGGCGTCACCAGCATCCAGGCCATGGTCGGCGACCCCAATGCCGATCGCCCCGCCGCCACCGGCGCGCAGACGCAGTTCACCTGTGACGGTTCGCCGCACCGGGCCATGGTGGTGCTCAAGCCGGCCGCCGGGGAGTCACTCCTGACCGCGGGAGCCGCGGTACAGGTCCGGGCCGCACTGGTCGACCAGAGCGAGAACGTCGTCTCCGGGACCGCCAAGCTGCTCACCCTGCGCTGACCCTTCCGCACACCCGCCGGCAGGTTATCGGTGCGCAAGCTGTTCGCTGCGCGCAACGATCCGGCAACCTGCCGTTCGGTGGCGTGTGCCAGACTGTCCGCCGCGTGCCCGATGCGCAGTTGGTCGGGCCGTGGGCGGTCATGGCCGCCGGAGAACACCCCCGCCCGGATTCTGCCCCGGCGCGGCACGCGAGAACCAGGAAAACCCCGGACGTGCGATTACGCTCGATCATGTGCAGTGCGGCGGTCCTGGCGGCGGCGGGCCTGCTCACGCTGACCTCGGCGCCCTTCGATCTCGCGGCCAATGCCGAACCCGATGTGCTGCCCTTCTCGACCGGCTCCGGCGGGGCGGGCGCGCCCGACGGATCGGCGATCGTGGCAACCCGCGTGATTGATGATCGGCACCTGCAGTTCACCGTGCATTCGGCCGCCATGAACATGGACTTCCCGGTCGACGTGCAACGCCCGGCCGACACGTCGGCGCCGCGGCCGGTGCTGTACATGCTCAGCGGCGGCAGCGGCGGCAAGGGCGCGGCCTCCTGGGATCAGCGCACCAACGCCTTCGACTTCCTGGCCGACAAGAATGTCAATGTCGTGCAGCCGATCGGCGGCGCGGCGTCCTACTACACCGATTGGCGGCATCCGGACCCGCGGCTGGGCGTCATGAAATGGACGACCTACCTCACCGAGGAACTGCCCCCGCTCATCGATGCCGCGCTCGGCGCGAACGGCCGGAACGGGCTGGTGGGCGTGTCCATGTCCGGCACCTCGGTGCTGCAACTGCCGATCGTCAAGCCCGGGCTGTACCGCTCGGTGGCCGCCTACAGCGGGTGCGCGCGGATCGCCGATCCGGTGGGGGAGGCGTTCGTGCGGATCACGGTGGCCTTCGGCGGCGGCGACGCCATCAATATGTACGGGCCGTCGGGGGACCCGCAGTGGGCGGCCAACGATCCCTACCTGCACGCCGAGGGGCTGCGCGGCCTGGACCTGTACCTGTCCAGCGGCAACGGCATGCCCGGACCCCACGACAAGGCTCTCGACAAGCACTTCGCCGGGGCCGGGGACAATCTCGCGAACCAGATCCTGGTGGGCGGCATCCTCGAGGCGGCCACCGATCAGTGCACCCGCGCGATGGGCGACCGGCTCGAGCAGCTCGGCATCCCCGCCACCGTGAAACTGCACCCGTACGGCACCCACTCCTGGGGCTACTGGGACGACGAGCTGCCCGCGTCCTGGCCGGTGCTGGCGCACGGCCTCGGCCTGTAGCCGCTCGACCCTCTCGGTAGGTACTCAATCCTGTTCGGGCGGTAGGTTTTCCAGTGCCCAGCGCGCCCATTCGGCCTTCAGCGCGGTGGCGCGCGCCCCGTACTCCAGGGCCAGGTGGCCGTAGCGGGACAGGTCGCGTTCGTTCCAGTCGATGCCCTGTTCGAGTTCGCGCAGATTCGCGTGCTCGCGTTCGGCCCGCTCGGCGATATCGGTCAGATACGCGCGCGCCAACGCGGGCGGGATGACGCCGAGGAAGAAGACCCGCAACAGCGTCTCGTCGCGGTGCACTTCCTTGGGCGTCGTGGTGGTGAGCCAGGTGCGCAGATCCGCGAGCCCCGCGGCGGTGATGGTGTACTCCTTGCGCCCGCGCGGGCCCTCGTCGGTGACGGCGATGAGTTCGGCGTCGGCGAGTTTGGTGAGTTCGGTGTACATCTGGCTCTGCGTCGCGGGCCAGACATTGGCCAGCGACAGCTTGAAGGTGCGCAGCAGGTCGTAGCCGCTGGCGGGACCGTCGGACAGCAATCCGAGCAGGGCGTACCGGAGACTCATGGGCCCAGCCTACATTCCACTATTGACATGTCGGAATAGGAGGCTCAATCTTGGACATGTCAGAACTGGAATGTCGCAGCCGTGAGCACCCCGCTGCTCGGGCAGACAGGTATCGATCATGACCACTCCGCCCCATCTCTCCGGCAACTACGCGCCCGTCCCCGACGAGCTCACCACCTACGAATTGCCCAGCACCGGAACGATTCCCGAGGAACTCAACGGCTGGTACGTGCGCAATGGGCCCAACCCGCACGACGCCGCCTCCCCACACTGGTTCTTCGGCGACGGCATGGTGCACGGCGTGCGGCTCGAAGGCGGACGCGCTGTGTCCTACCGCAATCGGTGGGTGCGGACCACCCAGTTCACCGACGGTGCGCAGGGCATCGACGCGCAGGGCAACCGCGACTACACCGCGGGCGCGGCGAACACCCACATCGTCCGGCACGCCGGCCGCAGCTTCGCCCTCGTCGAATCCTCGTTCCCCTACGAACTGACCAGCGAGCTGGACACCGTGGGCCCCTACGACTTCGACGGCAAGCTCACCACCGCCATGACCGCGCACCCCAAGACCTGCCCGGTCACCGGGGAGCTGCACTTCTTCGGCTACGACTTCACCGAGCCGTACCTGACCTACCACCGCGCCGACGCCGCGGGCACTCTCGAATTCAGCCGCGCCATCGACGTCCCGGCCGCGACCATGCACCACGACTTCGCCCTCACCGCGAATCACGTGCTGTTCCTGGATCTGCCCGTGGTGTTCGACATGCCGACCGCCATATCCGGCGGGGCCATGCCGTTCCGGTGGAGCGACGACTATCGGCCGCGGATCGGCGTGCTGCGCCGCGACGACCCGCACGGCCCGGTGCGCTGGTTCGACATCGAACCCTGCTACGTCTTCCACACCCTCAACGCCCACGACGACGCGGGCCGGATCGTGCTGTACGCCATGCGGTATCCGAGCATGTGGCGCGATACCTCACAGGGCTTCGACACCGGCGCGAACCTGTGGCGCTGGACGCTCGACCTCACCACCGGGGGCGTCCGCGAGGAACGGATCGACGACCGGATCGCGGAGTTCCCGCGCATCGACGATCGTTTGGCGGGCCTGGACGCGCGGTTCGGCCACGCGTCGGTGTCCGACGGCGACCGTGGCGCGCTGCTGCGCTACGACCTGCACACCGGGTCGAGCAGCGTGCACGACTTCGGGCCGGGACGTCTGCCCGCCGAAGCCGCGTTCGCGGCGGCCGACGAAACTCCCGGCGGTGCGGGCTATCTCATGACCTACGTCTACGACGCCGCCGAAAACCGCAGCGACCTGGTCATTCTCGATGCGGAGGACCTCGGCGGCGAGCCGATCGGCACCATCCACCTACCGCGCCGGGTGCCGCACGGTTTCCACGGGAACTGGCTGCCCGACCTCTGATTCCGCGGCCGGACAGCCGTTCTCCGTCGTCAGTGCGCGCGGGGGAGCGTCACCGCGAGGGCGTCGATGGTGAAGCCGCTCGTGGTGACGCGCACCGCCGTATCGGTGAAACGGCGCGCGCCCAAGGCGGTCCGCACGAACTCGCGGACCGCCTCGGGCTGCTCGGCCAGCGTGGCCAGGGTGTCCGCGGGGACCTCGATGCTGCCGTCGAAACCTCGTGGCTGCTCGGTGATTCCGGCGGCCTGCACGGTCTGGCGGAGTCCGTCGACGGTGTGCAGGATCAGATCCAGCCGGCCGCCGTCGGCGAACTCCAGGCACAGGGGCGTGGGGGAGACCGCGAGATCGAAGTTCTCGATCCGCGCCGCCACACCCGACGGGGTCCTGCCCGCGTAGGAGTACGGGGACACGGGCACGCTGTCGTCGACCGAATGGTCCACGGGCGTGTTGTCCAGGATCGCGCCCGCCAGCGGCCGGTCGGTGGGGACGAAGTCCCACCGCTCGGCGGTCAGCGTCTTCACCCAGTACCCGGTGTGCCCGTCGGCGACGCCCTCCACGCGCAGTTCGCGTGCGGCCGAGCCGATTCCGGTCTTGTGCACCGAGACCCGGTCGGTGATCCGCCCGGGGATCTTGGGCTGCGCGGTCCAGTCCGGTGCGGGCAGCTGGATCGCGGCGTAGTGGCCGTCGATGCGCTCGGAGAGCATGTCGGGCGCTTCGGGGCGGCCGCGCTGATCGTCGTAGGAGTAGCGGAAGAAGACCTGGTCCGCGCCGGAGATGTCGAAGTCGTACAGGCGCGTGTACAGGTCGCCGAACCGGTTCACGACCAGGGTGGTCGAGCCGCTGGTGGAGATCCCCACCGCCCGGAAACGGCCGCCGGCCGGGGTGGACATCTCGTAGCTGTGGTCCAGGGGCAGCCAGGGATCCACGTAGTGGATGCGATGGCCGTCGTCGGTGAGCGCGTACACGTGCGACACCTTCGCCCCGCCCACCGAGTGGTCGTTGCCCGCGCTATCGCGCCAGACGTGGTCCTCGTTGGGCGAGAGCACCGACCAGGTCCACGCCGTCGTGCCCGGCGGCAGGGTGTTGCCCGGACCGGTCCACAGCGGGGAGCCGTAGCGGCTGGACCAGTTCCAGTCCTTGGGCGCGCTGAGAATCCGGTCCATGGTGAAGAAGCGGCCGTCGACGTCGATGGCCATCAGCTCGTCGTCGTCGGCGGAGACCCCCGCGACGCGGCCCGCCAGGCAGCCCGGCAGCGGCAGGGTACGCCAACCGCCCTGCGCGGCGGTCGGTTTGACGTAGATCGCCCCGTCGCGGGTGGCGAAGGACCAGCGGCGGTTGAAGGTTTCCGCGGTGCCGCGCAGCGGGACCCGGTCCGGCAGGGCGACGGTGGCGGCGGGGAAGGCGTCCAGGCCCGCGGTGGTCTCGTCCGCGCCCGGCTCCGGGGTGCCGACGGTGCCGATCAGATCGCAGGCGGGGGCCGCGGTGGCGGCCTGCTGGGGAGGTCACCATCGGGTTGGGGACCGATACGGCGGGATCGATCCGGGTGCCTGCGGCGTATCAGGGGCTGTGGGGGATGCGGACCTCTCGCG
>NZ_JBSGCY010000133.1:0-18079 GCF_053602115.1 Nocardia sp. NPDC004582
CCTACCCGCCCCGCCCGCCGCGCTCAAGGGCCGGGCGGCCGTGGTCGCGGTCGCGGCCGGTGCGGTCGTGGCGGCCGGACAGGCCACCATCGAAGCCTCGGCGAGCGACAGCAGCAATGTCGACTACCAGGCGGCCAACCAGGTCAAGGAGGTCGCCGCGACCTCCGTGGTCGGCGGGTCCGACACCACGTCCGGCGCCCCGCAGGTGCTGAACCCGAACGCCCCCGCGAACCTGGACCAGTTCAACGACATTCTGGCCAAGGGCAAGCAGTTCGCCGCCGACATGGCCAACCAGGAGGCGTCCAAATACCGGCCGCTGTGGACCAAGTTCACCGCCGCGGGCACCTTCACCTCCGGCTTCGGCATCCGCTGGGGCGTCGCCCACCAGGGTGTGGACATCGCCGCCCCGATCGGCACCCCGATCTACGCGGTCGCCGACGGCACCGTGCTCGAGGCCGGTCCCGCTTCGGGTTTCGGCATGTGGGTCCGCCTGCTGCACGACGACGGCACGGTCACCATCTACGGCCACATCGACACCGCGACGGTCTCGCAGGGCCAGCGCGTCATGGCCGGCGATCAGATCGCCACGGTCGGCAACCGCGGGTTCTCCACCGGCCCGCACTGCCACTTCGAGGTCTGGCTCAACGGTGTCGACAAGATCGACCCGCTGCCCTGGCTGGCCTCCCGCGGCATCTCCCTGGGCCCCGAAAGGGACTGAGCTCCCCCGGAATCAGCGACAAGGCGCGTCCCTCGGGACGCGCCTTTCTCGTTCTTCGTGGGCCGGATCCGTCAGTCCCGGTTGGCGCGGTACCAGCCGATCAACGCGTCCGTCGAGGAGTCCGCCTGCGGCTCCGGGTCTTCCGCGGCGGTGAGCAGTGGCGCGAGCGCCAGCGCCTGCTGCTTGCCGAGTTCGACACCCCACTGGTCGAAGCTGTCGATGCCCCAGATCGCGCCCTCGGTGAAGACCTGGTGCTCGTACAGCGCGATGAGCTGTCCGAGTACCGACGGGGTCAGCTGGGGCGCCAGAATGGCCGTGGAGGGCCGATTCCCGGGCATCACCTTGTGCGGCACCAGGTTCGGGGCGGTGCCCTCGGCGGCGATCTCCTCGGCGGTCTTGCCGAAGGCCAGCACCTTGGTCTGGGCGAACAGATTGCTCATCAGGATGTCGTGCATGCTGCCGGTGCCGTCCATGGTGGCCAGATCGGCGGTGGGGCGGGCGAATCCGATGAAATCGGCCGGCACCAGCCGGGTCCCCTGGTGCAGCAGCTGGTAGAAGGCGTGCTGGCCGTTGGTGCCGGGCTCGCCCCAGAAGATCTCGCCGGTGGAGGTGGTGACCGGGCTGCCGTCGGCGCGCACGGACTTGCCGTTGGACTCCATGGTCAGCTGCTGCAGGTAGGCCGGAAAGCGGGCCAGGTCGTTGGCGTACGGCAGGACCGCGCGGGACTGCGCGCCGAAGAAGTTCGAGTACCAGACACCGAGCAGGCCGAGCAGGACGGGAGCGTTCTCGGCGAGGGGCGCGTTCTTGAAATGCTCGTCCACCGTGTGCATTCCGGCCAGGAACTCGCCGAACCGCTCCTTGCCGACGACCGCCATGACCGACAGGCCGATGGCCGAGTCCACCGAGTAGCGGCCGCCGACCCAGTCCCAGAAGCCGAACATGTTGGCGGTGTCGATGCCGAAGTCCGACACCCGCCGCGCGTGCGTGGACACCGCCACGAAGTGCTTGGCGACCGCGTCCTCGCCGAGCGCCGCCACCAGCCAGCGGCGGGCCGCGGTGGCGTTGGTCAGCGTCTCGAGGGTGGAGAAGGTCTTGGAGGCGACGACGAACAGCGTGGTCGCCGGGTCGAGGCCCGCGAGCTTCGAAACCAGGTCCGCCGGATCGACATTCGAGACGAAGCGGGCGGTGATGCCGGCGTCGGCATAGTGCCGCAGCGCCAGGTACACCATGGCCGGGCCCAGATCGGAGCCGCCGATGCCGATGTTCACCACGGTGGCGATGCGTTCGCCGGTCGCGCCGCGCCACTGGCCGGAGCGCACGGCATCGGTGAACGCGCCCATCCGCTCCAGCACGTCCTGCACCTCGGGGACGACGTCCTCGCCGTCCATGTCGATGTGCCCGCCGGCGGGGACGCGCAGCGCGACATGCCCGACCGCGCGGTCCTCGGAGGTGTTGATCCGCTCGCCCGCGAACATGGCGTCACGGCGCTGCTCGATCTCGGCGGTCTCCGCCAATTCGACCAGCAGATCCAGGGTTTCGCGGGTGACGCGGTGTTTGGAGTAGTCGATATGCAGGTCACCCACCCGCACGATCAACTCCCGGCCGCGCTCGGGATCCTCGGCGAAGAACTCGCGCAGATGGCGCGTCGCCAGAGAGGAGTGGTGATCGTGCAGTTTCCGCCAGACCGCCGACGCGGTGATGTCGCTGCTCACTCTCGGCAGGTTACAACCTCCACATTGCGACTCGCAGGTAACAGCCGGTAATGCGCGGGGTTCGCCCAGCGCGGAGTGAAATTCGAGGGCGAGGCATAGGCTGGCGGACATGGTGTCCGAGACTGAGCTCTTGTCGTCCGTTCCCACACAGCTCTGGATCGGGGGGCCGGTGGACGCCACCGGCGGCGCGACCTTCCCGGTCCACAATCCGGCCACCGGCGAGGTCATCGCCCAGGTGGCCGACGCGACCCCCGAGGACGCCGTGCGCGCCCTCGACGCGGCGGCCGCCGTCCAGGCCGAGTGGGCCGCGACCCCCGCGCGCGAGCGCGGGGAGATCCTGCGCCGGGTCTTCGAGGCGATCACCGCACGCGCCGAGGAGTTCGCGCTGCTGATGACCCTGGAAATGGGTAAAGCGCTGCCGGAGAGCCGCAATGAGGTTCGTTACGGCGCCGAGTTCTTCCGCTGGTTCTCCGAGGAGGCGGTCCGGGTGCACGGCCGGTATCAGGCCGCCCCGGCCGGCACCGGTCGAATCCTGGTGCACAAGCAGCCGGTCGGGCCGTGCCTGGCCATCACGCCGTGGAACTTCCCGCTGGCCATGGGAACTCGCAAGATCGGCCCGGCGCTGGCGGCGGGCTGCACCATGATCGTGAAGCCGGCGGGCGAGACCCCGCTGACCATGCTGCTGCTGGCCCGGCTGTGCAGCGAGGCCGGGCTGCCCGACGGCGTGTTGTCGGTGATCACCACCTCGCAGTCGAGCGCGGTCACCGCTCCCCTGCTCAACGATCCGCGCCTGCGCAAGCTGACCTTCACCGGGTCCACCCCCGTCGGCAAGAAGCTGGTCGAGCAGTCCGCGCACGGGCTGCTGCGCACCTCCATGGAGCTGGGCGGCAATGCCCCCTTCGTGGTCTTCGACGACGCCGATCTGGATGCCGCCGTGCAGGGCGCGCTGCTGGCGAAGCTGCGCAACGGCGGTGAGGCGTGCACCGCGGCCAACCGTTTCCACGTCCAGAATTCGGTTCGCCAGGAATTCACCGACAAGCTGGTGGCGGCCATGGGCGAGTACCGGCTGGGCAATGGCGTGGACCCGGACACCACCCTGGGCCCGCTGATCAACGAGAACCAGCTCGACACCGTGAGCGACCTGGTGGAGGACGCGGTGTCGGCGGGCGCGCAGGTGAGGCTGGGTGGCAAGGCGCCGGGCGGGGCGGGCTGGTTCTATCCGGCCACCGTGCTCACCGACATCCCGGCCGATGCCCGCATCCTGCGTGAGGAGGTGTTCGGCCCGGTCGCCCCGATCGTCGGATTCGATACCGAGGAGGAGGGCCTGGCCGCGGCCAACAACACCGAATTCGGCCTGGTCGCATACGTTTACACGCGGAGTCTGGACCGGGCGCTGCGGGTCGCCGAGGGTCTGGAGACCGGCATGGTCGGTGTCAACCGGGGTGTCATCTCCGACCCGGCCGCGCCCTTCGGCGGCGTCAAGGAATCCGGCTTCGGCCGCGAGGGCGGCTACGAGGGCATCGAGGAGTACCTCGACACCAAGTACATCGCCCTGCCCTAGGAAGACGAAGAACCGCCCCGGGGTAGAGACACCCGGGGCGGCCTGGGGATGCTGCATCCGTGGCTCCGCATGCAGCGTGGCTGGTGTGTGCTCGCGATTCGCGCAGCACCGCCCGTTGTATCGGTCCGGGCAGTGCTCAGCGTTAACGGACTCTCGCCGAGGCGGAGGTCCGGGCGGTTTCGGGGGCGAGCCCCCGGAGAGTGGTCAATGCCCCAGTCGGCCGCGGCCCAGCCGCAGCAGGAGCATGGCGAGGGTGTGGCCTTCCTGGCCCAGCTCGCTGAATCGCTCGAGCACCTTCATCTCGCGGGAGTGGACGAGCTTGGGCCCGCCGTTCGCCATTCTGGTCCGTCCGATGATGCGCGAGACCTCGGTGCGGCGCTTGATCGCCGCGAGGATCTCGGCGTCCAGCTTGTCGATCTCCAGGCGCAGCTTTTCGATCTCCGCTTCGGAGGGCAGCGGGGCGGAGTCCGAGCCGGTGGCAGACTCGGAATGTCCCGTCGTCGAGATGCTCATACTTTCAACTCCTCGTGGTCCAGAACGTCGATCGGTGGGTGGACCCATCGTGTTACCGGTCCGTTCTTCACCAAGAATCTGACCTTTCGGCCATACATTGTCCCCCCTGGAAAATCATTGTCTCCCCGGGATCGGGCTCAGGTGTGATGCGCGGTGGTTGCACAGGTGTGTCGCCCCGCCGTCGAGCCGGTCATGGGACGAGTCTGCCACGGGGAGGCACCCAAGCAAAACGGGTACGTTTGTGAATCTCCTGAGTTTCCTCCTGCCCCACGGTTCACTAGATGTTCGCCGGACCGGCACTAATCGGACACCTGTGCGATCCGGACCGACGACTGTCGGTGCGCGCCGGTAGCGTGGATGGGCGATGAATACGACGGTGGCAGACAACGGGCAGAAGGCCGAGCAAGCGCGGGGAGGCGGAGCGTTGCTCGAAGGATTGAATCCACAGCAGCGCGCCGCGGTGATGCACACCGGCACACCGCTGCTGATCGTGGCCGGGGCCGGTTCTGGAAAGACCGCGGTTCTGACCCGTCGTATCGCCTACCTCCTCGACGCCCGCGGGGCGCGGCCGAGCGAGATCCTGGCCATCACCTTCACCAACAAGGCCGCCGCCGAGATGCGCGAACGGGTCGCCGGGCTGGTCGGGCCGCGCGCGGCCGGCATGTGGGTGTCGACGTTCCACTCCAGTTGCGTGCGCATCCTGCGCACCCAGGCGTCGCTGCTGACGGGGATGAACTCCAACTTCTCCATCTACGACGCCGATGATTCCCGGCGACTGCTGGGCATGATCATCCGCGATTTCGAGATCGACCCGAAGAAGTACACGCCGCGCCTGCTGGCCACCGCCATCTCGAACCTCAAGAACGAGCTCATCGACGCCGCGCAGGCCGCGGCCGACGCCGAGACCGAGGAGGCCGAGCTGCCGCGCATCGTGGCCCGGGTCTACGGCGAGTACCAGCGGCGGCTGCGCGCGGCCAACGCCTTCGACTTCGACGATCTGATCGGCGAGACGGTGTCGGTGCTGCAGCGGCATCCGCAGGTGGCCGAGTACTACCGCCGCCGCTTCCGGCACGTGCTGGTCGACGAGTACCAGGACACCAACCACGCCCAGTACGTGCTGGTGCGCGAGCTGGTCGGGCATCATCGCGGCGGGGTGTGGGGCGATGACCCCGACACCGGCTCCGAGCATCGGGTGCCGCCGTCGGAGTTGTGCGTGGTGGGTGACGCGGACCAGTCGATCTACGCCTTCCGCGGCGCGACCATCCGCAATATCGAGGAGTTCGAACGCGACTTCCCGGACGCGGAAACCATTCTGCTGGAACAGAACTACCGTTCCACCCAGCACATCCTGACCGCCGCCAACGCGGTCATCGCCCGCAACGAGGGCCGGCGCGACAAGAAGCTGTGGACCGATCAGGGCGACGGCGATCTGATCGTCGGGTACGTGGCCGACAACGAGCACGACGAGGCCTCGTTCGTGGCCCGCGAGATCGACCGGCTGGTGGATCAGGGCGACGCCAACTACGCGGATGTGGCGGTCTTCTACCGCACCAACAACAATTCGCGCGCCCTGGAGGAGATCTTCATCCGGATGGGCCTGCCCTACAAGGTGGTCGGCGGCGTCCGCTTCTACGAGCGCAAGGAAGTCCGCGACATCGTGGCCTACCTGCGGGTGCTGGAGAATCCGGACGACGCGGTGAGCCTGCGCCGGGTGCTCAACACCCCGCGCCGCGGGATCGGCGATCGCGCGGAGGCGTGTGTGGCCGTGCACGCCGAGCAGCGGAACATCGGTTTCGCGCAGGCGTTGCGGGATGCCGCCGCGGGCAAGGTCGCGCTGCTCAATTCCCGGTCGCAGAAGGCGATCTCGGGGTTCCTGGAGCTGCTGGAGGAGATTCGGGCGGCCGGGACGCAGTCCGATATGGACTTCCCCGATGTGGGTTCGATCGTCGAGGCCGTGCTGGATCGCACCGGTTATCGCGCCGAGCTGGAGGCCTCCGACGATCCGCAGGACGGCGCGCGGCTGGACAACCTGAACGAATTGGTGAGCGTCGCACGGGAATTCAGTTCCGAGGCGCGCAACAATCTGGAGGCCGCGCGGGAGGAGGGCCTGGTGCCCGAGCAGGCCGAGGGCGAGCCGGAGCCGGGGTCGCTGGCGGCGTTCCTGGAGCGGGTCTCGCTGGTGGCCGACGCGGACCAGATCCCCGAAGAGGGGTCGGGCGTGGTCACCATGATGACCCTGCACACCGCCAAGGGCCTGGAGTTCCCGGTCGTGTTCGTGACCGGCTGGGAGGACGGCCAGTTCCCGCACATGCGCGCGCTGGGCGATCCGGCGGAGCTGCAGGAGGAGCGCCGCCTGGCCTACGTCGGCATCACCCGGGCCCGCAAGCGCCTGTATCTGACCCGCGCGGTGGTGCGTTCGGGCTGGGGGCAGCCGGTGTCGAACCCGGAATCCCGGTTCCTGCAGGAGATTCCGGGCCATCTGATGGATTGGCAGCGGTTGGAGCCGACGCCCTCGCAGTCGCAGTCGCGTGGTTTCCGCCGCCGCGGCGAGGACGACGGCCTGGAACGCGATTGGACGCGCGGCGACGGCTGGTCGGATTCCCGTCCCGGCCTGCGCGGCCGCGGCGAGGGCCGGCCCGCTCCGGCGGCGGCCGGGGTCAAGCGCAACAACACCGGCCTGGTGCTGGCGGTCGGCGATCGCGTCAATGACGACAAGTACGGTCTGGGCCGGGTCATCGCGGCGGAGGGTTTCGGCGCGCTGGCCACCGTCACCATCGACTTCGGCACCGCGGGCAAGATCCGGCTGATCCCGTCCTACAGCCGGACCCTGACCAAACTCTGATCAGCCGAGGCGGCTGAGGACGTCGTAGGCGCGCACGGCGTCCTCGGGGAACACCAGGATCCGGAAGTGGTCCTTCAGGTTTCGCCACCGGTGGATGCGCGCCGGGCCGAGCGTGGCGCGCACCCCGTGGCTGTGCAGCAACTGCCGCACCTGGCGTGCGGACCGCAGGTCGTACGCGGTGGCGGCGGCCACCAGCAGTCCGTATTCGCCGTCGCCGGTGCGTGCCCGGAGTTTCATGCTCGACTCCCGTTGTCCTGCTTCGCCTTCAGCACCATCAGCTGCGCGCGCTTCTCATGATGACTCGAGGCCTCGAGCGCCTCGCGCTCGGCGGCCGGATCCGCGGTCAGGAACCCGCCGAGCCCCGGCGCGCCCGCGGCCCCGAGCCTGCTCATCTTCTTCGGAACCGGCGCGCCTTGGTATTCCACCGCCCCGAGCGACTGATGCACCTCGATGTACTCGCCGTGTGGCAGCCGCTTGACGATCCCGGTCTCGATCCCGTGTTCCAGTACCGCCCGGTCGCCGCGCTGCAGCCCCAGGCAGAACCGGTAGGCGACGGCGTAGGCCAGCGGCGGCACCACCAGCAGCGCGATCCGGAAGCACCAGGTGGTCGCGTTGAGCGAGACATCGAATTTCAGGGCGATGATGTCGTTGACGCAGGCGAAGGTGAGCACCAGGTAGAACGCGATCGCCATGGCGCCGATCCCGGTGCGCACCGGCACATCTCGCGGGCGCTGCAGCAGATTGTGGTGCGCGGTGTCGCCGGTGAGCCGCTTCTCGATCCACGGGTAGAGCGGGATCACCGCCAGCACCAGGCCCATCACCACGGCCACCCAGAACGCCGCGGGAATCGTGTACCGGCCCAGGTAGATCTCCCAGGGCGGCATGAGCCGGGCCAGGCCGTCGGTCCACATCATATAGAAGTCGGGCTGGGATCCGGCCGAGACCTGGGCGGGGTTGTAGGGCCCCAGGTTCCAGATCGGGTTGATCTGGAACAGGCCGCCCATGACCGCGACGGTGCCGAGGGTGAAGGCGAAGAACGCGCCCTGGTCCAGCGAGAACACCGGGACGATGCGCGCGCCGACCACATTCCGTTCGGTGCGGGCGGGCCCGGGGAACTGGGTGTGCTTCTGATACCAGACCAGGGCGATGTGCGCGCCGATCAATGCCAGCATGATGCCCGGGAACAGCAGCACGTGGGTGATGTAGAGCCGCGGGATCAGTACGGTGCCGGGGAATTCGCCGCCGAAGAGGAAGAAATGGATCCAGGTGCCCACCACCGGGACCGCCATGGTGATGCCGCCCAGCGGTGAGCGCAGGCCGGTGCCGGAGAGCAGGTCGTCGGGCAGCGAGTAGCCGAAGTAGCCCTCGAACATGGCCAACACCAACAGGATCGCGCCGATCACCCAGGTGGCTTCGCGGGGTTTGCGGAACGCGCCGGTGAAGAACACCCGGAACAGGTGGATGATCATCGACGCCGCGAACAGCAGGGCCGCCCAGTGGTGTACCTGCCGGACGAACAGCCCGCCGCGCACGTCGAAGGAGATGTCGAGGACGCTGCGATAGGCGGCGGACATCCGCACGCCCCGCAACGGCTGGTAGACGCCGTTGTAGGTGACCTCGGTCATGGACGGTTCGAAGTACAGGGTGAGGTAGACGCCCGACAACAGCAGAATGATGAAGCTGTAGAGCGCGATCTCGCCGAGCAGGAACGACCAGTGCGTCGGGAACACCTTGTTGATGGAGCGTTTCAGGCCCGCGGCGAGGTGATACCGCTGGTCGGCGGCATCGGCGCGGTTCGCGGTGGTGGTCATGACCATGAGACGCCGGCGGGTCCCGAAACGTGACAGCCGATTACGACAGATTGTCGTAGATCACAGTCGCCCGGTGGTCCAGGCGGCGGCTACCGCGGCAGCAGGTTCGACAGGGCCTCGTCGAGGGTTGGGTAGCGGAAGCGGAAACCGTTGTGCCGCAGCACTTCCGAGGTGGCGTGGCGGCCGGTGAGGCCGAGGGCCGGGTCGGTGCGCAGCAGGACCGCGCCGATGGTGAGGGCGGCGGCGGGGGTCGGCGGCGACCAGGGGCGACGGAGCTGACGGCGCAGGGTGGCCATCAGTTCCTTGTTGCGGACGGGGAAGTCGGTGGCGGCGACGAGGACGCCGTTGGGGAGGGTGACCCGCGGGTCCAGCCCCAGGCCCGCGCGCACGATGGCCAGCCAGTCCTCGAAATGGATCCAGCTGAACCACTGCCGGCCGTCGCCGACACTGCCGCCCAGCCCCAGTTTGGTCAGCTGGGCCAGCCGTTTCAGGGCGGGCGCGTCCGGGTCCAGGACGATCGACGTGCGCAGGATGGTCCAGTGCGTGGCATTGGCTCCGTCGAAGGCGGCTTCCCAGGGTGCGGCCACGCCGGTCATCTGCGGCAGGCCGGGTTCGGGGAGGGGCGTGCCCTCGACGCAGTGCGTCTCCCCCGCGTCGGACCAGATGGCGGTGGTGCCGGCCTGGATCCAGTAGTCGAGTGGCCGGTCCAGCGTCTTCGACGCCTCCACCAGCGCCCGGGTCGAATCGACTCGGCTGCGGCGCAGTTCGGCGACATTGGCCGGGGTGGGACGGCAGTCGACGAGCTTGCCCGCGAGATTGATCACGGCGGTGCGCCCGGGGTTGCGCAGGGCTTCGGCCCACGCACCGACGGTGCGGCCGTCCCATTCGTATTGCGGGTAGGGCAGTTCCGGCACGGTGCGCCGGGTCAGGATGACGACCCGCTGCCCGCGGCAGGCGAGGTCGGCGGCCAGGATGCGGCCCAGCGCGCCGGTGCCGCCGGCGATCACGACGGTGAGCGCGTCCGTGGCCGGGCGCAGTCCGGCGAGCCGGGCCAGGCGGGTGAAGCAGGTGTGGGCGTCGGTCTCCAGCAGGTTGCCCACGATCGTGCGCATGGCCGCCGCCGAGACGCCGCTGAAGGTGAGCTGCTGGGTCAGGTCGGTGCCGCCGTCGCGCGGCGCCAGCACCCAGCGCAGCCGCATGGTCCCCGCGGGTTCGGGCTGCTCGATGGTGATTTCGCGATCGGGCACGAAGGTCGACAGCCCGAACGGTCGCGCCAGCCGCCCGTGCACCGCCCCGTTGACGCGCCCGCGCGGCAGATAGTCGCCGGTGACGCCCGCGCCCGGCGCGCCGTGCAGGGTCAGCGCGGTGACGGCGGGATTCCATTCGGGCAGCCGGGCGGGATCCCCGAGCACCGTCCACAGCTGCTGCGGCGACACGTCGATCCACTGGGTGTACGTCGTTGTACGAGGCATACTTCGACGCTATAACCGCCGGGCCGCGGCCGGAAGCGTGGCCTTGGTCGCAGCCACGGTCAGCGGTCTAGGCTCGGGTCATGAGCGATCCGATCTGGCCGCGCGGCGTCTCCGCTCCGGCGGCGCGGGCGCTGGCCGCCGCCGGGTACGAGAGCCTGGACCAGCTGGCCGGAGTGCCGGAACGCGACCTGCTCGCCCTGCACGGCATGGGCCCGAAGGCGATTCGGGTGTTGCGCGAGGCCCTGGTCGCCCGGGGCCTCGACTTCGGCTGAGCCGCCGGGTTCGACTTCGGCGCGGCGTCAGTCCACGTAGCCGCGCTGGATGATCGATTCCACGTCCACCCCCGCGGGCAGGGTGCCGAACGCGATGCCCCAGTCGCCGCCGAACCTGGTCTCGCAGAAGGCGTCCGCGACGGCCGGGTGGCCGTGCCGCACCAGCTGCGCGCCCTGCAGCACCAGCGCCATCAGCTCGACCACGCGGCGGGCCCGGTATTCGATATCGGCGAAGTCGGTGAGCTCCTTGCCGATTCGGTCGATGGCCGCGTCCAGGTGGCGGTTGCCGCCGCGGGCCAGGTTGACCTCGTTGAAGAACGCCTCGACGGTCTCGGGCTGACGGCCCATGGCGCGCAGCGCGTCCAGCGCCGCCACATTGCCCGAGCCCTCCCAGATCGACATGAGCGGGGCTTCCCGGTACAGCCGCGGCATGCCGGATTCCTCGGCGTAGCCGTTGCCGCCGAAGCATTCCAGCGCCTCGGCCGCGTGCGCGGGGGCCCGTTTGCACACCCAGTACTTGGTGACCGCGAGCGCGATGCGGCGCAGCGCGGCCTCGGCCGGATCGGAGTCGGCGCGGTCGGTGGCCCCGGCCAGGCGCATCATGACGGTGGTGGCGGCGTCGGATTCGATCACCAGGTCCGCCAGCACGTTTCGCATGGCGGGCTGGTCGATGAGCTTCTTGCCGAACACTTCCCGATGGCGGGCGTGGTGGGTGGCGAAGACGACCCCGGCGCGCATGCCGGTGGCCGAGCCGATCACGCAGTCCAGGCGGGTCATATTGACCATTTCGATAATGGTCTTGACGCCCGCGCCCTCCGCGCCGACCAGCCAGCCGATGGCGTTCTCGTACTCGAGTTCGGAGGAGGCGTTGGACTTGTTGCCCAGCTTGTCCTTCAGCCGCTGGATGCGCAGCGCGTTGCGGGTGCCGTCGGGCAGCACCCGGGGCAGCAGGAAGCAGGACAGACCGCCGGGCGCCTGGGCCAGGGTGAGGAACATATCGCCCATGGGGTGCGAGGTGAACCACTTGTGGCCGACGATGCGGTAGCTGCCGTCGGGCAGCGGGGTGGCGGTGGTGGTGTTGGCGCGGACATCCGAGCCGCCCTGCTTCTCGGTCATGGACATGCCCGCGATGAGACCGGCCTTGGTGGACGGCTCGCGCAGGCCGAAATCGTAAGTGCGCGAGGCGAGCAGCGGCTCGTACTTCGCGGCCAGCTCCGGATTGTGGCGCAGTGCGGGCACCACGGCGTAGGTCATGGAGATCGGGCACATGTGCCCGGCGTCGACGAGGCCCCAGGTGAAGAACTTGGCGGCGCGGGCGGTGTGCGCGCCCGGCCGGTCGTCGCGCCACGGCGCGCCGTGCAGACCGTGGGTGACCGCGACATCCATCAGGTTGTGCCAGTACGGGTGGAATTCCACCTCGTCGATGCGGTGGCCGTAGCGGTCGTGGGTGTGCAGGACCGGCGGGTACTCATTGGCGACCCGGCCCCACTCCTGGGCTTCCACCCCGCCCGCGAGCAGGCCCAGCTCCCGTACCTCGGCCTCGGCCCAGCCCGCGCCCTCCCGGTGCAGGCCCTCGATCAGCGCGGGGTTGCGCGAGTTGTCGAACGGGGAGATGGGTGGCACCTGGTTGAAGACGTCGTGGGTGTGCATGGCGGGTGACTCCTATTCGTGGGGGACGCCGCGGGCTTCGGGGGAAACACCGAGGGCGCGCAGGGCGAAGGCGACCAGTTCGGGCAGCACCGATTCGCTCTGGAGTTGTTCGGACAGCGGGCCGACCAGCACCTCGCCGATGGCCCCGACCAGTGCGGCGGCGGAGGTGCGCGGATCCTGCGGCGGCAGTTGGCCATTGGCGATGCCGTCGGCGATAGCGGCCACGTAGGTCTCGGCGAAGGCCCGGCGGAAGCGCAGGCGTTCGGCGTCGACGGCGGCGTCCACGGGCTCGGCGAGCAGAACGTAGGCGAGTTTGGGGTTCTTGAGGGCGCGGCCCGCGAAGGTCTCGACGGCGGCGGTGACGCGGTCCGCGGCCGTGCGGCCCGCACCCGCCGCGCCGGCCGCCCGGACCGCGTCGACCTCGCGGGTGACGACCTCGCGGAAGACGGCGGTGACGAGTTCGGCCTTGCCGCTGAAGTTCTTGTAGACGGTGCCGGTCGCGACCCCGGCCTCGGCGGCGACGGCGGCCATGGAGAGTCCGGCGAAGCCGTCGCGGGAGAGCACGGTCATGGCCGCGCGCACGATCGCCCCTGATTGAGCGTCCAGGCGGGCCTGGACAGCGGGCGTTCTCCGATAGGCCATGAAAGAAGTGAACCACTGATTCATTTCTTGACGCAAGCCCACCCGTCACCCACCACCACCCTGCATCGGAGACGCTTCGCGCCGCTGCCCTGTACGGCGTAACGTCCCCTTCGTGACAGTACGAGTGGAGCGCAACGGCCCCGTCTACACCGTGATCCTGCACCGTCCCGGAGCCCGCAACGCGGTCGACGGCCCCACCGCGAAAGCCCTGGCCGACGCCTTCCGCGACTTCGACGCCGACCCCACCGCCGCGGTCGCCGTGCTGTGGGGCGACGGCGGCACCTTCTGCGCCGGCGCCGACCTCAAGGCGCTGGGCACCGAACGCTCCAACCAGGTCACCGAGGACGGCGACGGGCCCATGGGCCCCACCCGCATGAAACTGTCCAAGCCGGTCATCGCCGCGGTCTCCGGCTACGCGGTCGCGGGCGGCATCGAGCTGGCGCTGTGGTGCGATCTGCGAATCGCGGAGCAGGACAGCACCTTCGGCGTCTTCTGCCGCCGCTGGGGCGTGCCGCTCATCGACGGCGGCACGGTGCGACTGCCGCGCGTCATCGGCGAGGGCCGCGCCATGGATCTGATCCTCACCGGCCGCGCGGTCGGGGCCACCGAGGCGCTGCAGATCGGCCTGGTGAACCGAGTGGTGCCGAACGGCGAATCCCGGCGCGCCGCCGAGGAGCTCGCGCTCGAACTGGCGGCGCTGCCGCAGACCTGCCTGCGCTCGGACCGGATGTCGGTGCTGGAGCAGAACGGGCTCGACGAGCCGGAGGCGATCGCCAACGAGCTGCGCCACGGGATGAAGGCGCTGATGGACGGCGCACTCGATGGGGCCCAGCGTTTCGCCGCAGGCGCGGGCCGACACGGCAGCAGCGCGTAGCGGAAGCCCCGTATACGCCCGGCAGCGCATTGCCGGACCGATCGGTACGCTAGCCGTTCGATGGATCGGCTGAGCGTGCTGGACGAGATCTTCCTGCGGTCGCATCGGGGTCTGGGCACCCCGATCGTCCTGCAGGGACTCTGGCGTACCACCGAACCCGTGCATCCGGCGCTGCTGTGGCGGGTGCACCGCGATCTGCGCACCGGTCCGCTGGGCCGGCGCGTGGTCCGATCCCGGGTGCCCGGGGCGCGGCCACGCTGGCAGCCCAACGAGTCCGCGTACCCGTTCACCATGACCAGCGAGCCGATCCCGGTCGCCGCGATCCTGGAATGGGCCGACCGCCAGGGCGAGGACCTGAACCCCGAGACCGGGCCCGGCTGGCGGCTCTCGGCGGCACGGCTCGACGACGGCGGCTGCCTGGTCGCGCTGACCTGCTCGCACGCCCTGGCCGACGGACGGGCGCTGACCCTGGCCATCGACAACGCGCTGTCCGGCATTCCGCTCGCGGCTCCCGTTGCGGGGCATTCGGATTGGGCCGACGCGCGCGGCATGTGGGCGACCGTGCTGGGCGGGACCGCTCGCGCGCTGCGGCGCGGCATCCCGGCGCGACCGGTCCCCAACGCCGACCGGAAGCCGGTGTCGGGCGGCCGGAAGGCCGGTGACCGACCGGCCACCCGCGCCACCGTGCTGCAGATTCCGGCCCGGGACTGGAATCGCGTCGCCGTCGCGCACGCCGGGACGGCCAACAGCCTGTTCGTGTATGTGATCGCGAAAATGCTGTGGGCCAGCGGATTTCAGTCCGACACCATCGCCGCCAGCCTCCCCGTCGACACCCGCGACGAACCGCGCGTGGACAACGACATGTCCATGACCGAGATCGCCATCGCCCGCGACGACACCCCGGCGTCCCTGCGGCAGCAGGCCCGCCGCGCCTACGAGCACCGCATGACCAGTCCCGGCGGCATCCCCGAGGAGCTGCTCCAGGTCATTCCCGACCGCTGGGCGTACCGGCTGGCCAAGGGCGCGGGCGAGCGGGACATCCTGTGCTCCAATATCGGCAATCTGCCCGAATCGCTGCTGGCATTGGGGCCGCACGCCTGCACCGGGGTGGCGGCGCGAGCCATCCACCCGGGATTGCGGCTCGACGCGCTGCCGCGCACCCGGCTGTCCGGGTATCTGACCCGGATCGCCGACACCTACACGTTGTCACTGGTGAGCCTGGACCCGGACGCCATCCCGACAGCCGCGGCGCTTACCGCGCTGGCCGACGCGGAACTGTCCGCGCTCGGCCTGCCGTACACGCGCTGGTGACGCCGCTCAGGTGAGCGCCGGGATCCGAACCCCTTGCCAGGCCAGGCGTTTGGTGCGGTCCGGATCGAATTCGACCCGGCTGGGCGCGTCGATGACGAAGGTGGCGCGCCGCTCCTCGGTGTAGGCGGGCCAGGCCGGGAGCGGGGCGCCGGTGCGGGCGAACGACAGCCAGTTGTCCTGGAACTGCTTGGACACCGACCGGAATCCGCGATGCCCGCCGAGCGCGGTCATGGCCCGGCCGATGGCCGTGTCCACCGCGCCGAACACCGGGATCAGGTCCAGGGCGTGGGTCGCGCCGAAACCGCTCAGCTGGACCGCGCGCGGGGCGAAGTCGTAGCGGTAAGCGTAGGTTGGCGCGAACCGGCTGTGCGCCTCCATGACCCGGACCGAGGGCCGCCAGAAGGTGAAGTCGCCGCCCATCCGGACGGTGGCCTTCTTGCCCGGGTAACCGGGATAGGCCGCGGCGACCCGGGATTCGACGGCCGCGTCGTATTCGGACAGCGTGTCGTGCAGGCGTTCCTCCGAGGTCGGCATGGTCCGGCCCAGTTTGGTGTAGACGGGGCCCTCGCCGTCGGCATCGAGCGCCTGGTCGACGTGGCGCAGCAGCCAGCGCATCCGGTCGGGGGTGGTGGGCAGGGTGTCGTCCAGGCGCACGAACAGGGTGGCCTCGTCGCGGTTGGTGCCGAGGATCAACGGCACCCGGTGCGCGGTGCCGGCGGCGAAGGCGGCGATCGGCGCGGTCGGCAGGAATTCGCCGTCCACCACCGGGGACACCGGGAACAGGCCGGGCTGCTCGTGCATGACGCGGGCCAGCGCGCGGTCGACGCCCTTGCGAATGTCGTTGGCCCCGGCGGTGGTCAGCGCCGTGGCGGCGTCGGCGGGGTCGATGCCGAGTTCGTCGAGACAGCGGCGGGCGAAGAGGCGGGCCTCGGCCTGGCTCGGCGCCCAGTCGGCGGGCGCGCTCTGCGCGATGCCGCGATGGAACAGTCCGGCCGCGGCGGGGGTCGCCATGAGCGACAGCACCGCGTGCGCGCCGGCGGATTCACCGAAGATGGTGACATTGCCGGGATCGCCGCCGAAGGCCGCGATATTGCGCTGCACCCATTCCAGGGCCGCGACCTGGTCCCGCAGCCCGAGGTTGGCGTCGAATCGCCGGTCGGGCGTGGAGTATTCGCCGAAATCGACGTAGCCGAACGCGCCGAGCCGGTAGTTGACCGACACCACGATGACATCGCCGCGGGCCGCCAGCCGCGCTCCGGAATACAGTCGCAGCGCGGAGGTCCCGATCATGTACCCGCCGCCGTGGATGAACACCATCACCGGCCGCGGCGTACCCGAGGGCGGGTTCGGCGCCGCCACGTTCAGCGTGAGGCAGTCCTCCCCCGTCGCCTGGGCCTGCCGCGGCCCGATCCGGGCCCCGTCACGGTGTTGCATTGCGGCATAGCCGAACTCGGTCGCATCGCGCACCCCGGTCCACGGCCGCACCGGTTGCGGAGCCCGGAAACGCAAGTCGCCGACCGGCGGTGCGGCGAAGGGAATGGACCGCCAGCGTGAGACGCGGCGGCCCCGGATTCCGCGAACCACCCCGTCCGCGGTCGTGATGTCTGTGGTTGCCACCATTGGAAAAGGGTAGACCCGGACCGCTCGTCCTGGGCGGTCCCGGCGGCGCGGGTTCCGGGTGGCTACTGGAGGTAGCCCTCGACCTGGCGGGCGGAGTTGGGCTGGGCCTCGTCGGGGTTGCGGCCCTGGTCGAGGCGGGCGCGGCGCTGGCGGAGCAGGTCCCAGCACTGGTCGAGCTGGACCTCGATCTCGGCGAGCTGGCGGCGTTCGGCCTCCGGGTCGAGTTCGCCGCCGGTGGTCTGGGCGCGCAGCTCGTGCTCGCGATCCACGAGTTCCTTGATGCGGGCGTGGATGTCCTTTTCGGTCATGCGGTCCACTGTACGACCCGGGCCAGCGCGTTTCCGGCCAATCGGACCGCGCCGGGCAGGTCCGCCGCGGGCAGGGCGGCGTAGCCGAGGGCGATGCCGAAGGTATGCCGGGGGCCGGTGTGGTGGCGGGACAGGCCGTCCAGGTAGACGCCGTTCTCGCGGGCGGCGGCGATCGCGCGATCCTCCTGCTCCGCGCTCGCGAGGGGGACGTAGACGTGGGAACCCGCGTCGTCGCCGCGCACCTCCAGACCGTGGCGGCGCAGTTCCGCCAGGACGAGCGCGCGGCGGGCGGGCATGTCGCGGCGCAGGCGACGCAGGTGCCGGGCCAGGTCGCCCGCGCGGGCGAGTTCGGCCGCCACCTGCTGCCCGGCGGGCGAGGGGCTGGTGCCGGTGAGTTCGCGGTGGGCGAGCACGGCCTCGGTGACGGCGGGATCGGCCACCAGCCAGCCGGTTCCGAGGGTGGGCGTGAGGATCTTGCTGGTGGTGCCCAGGTGCACGACCACGTCCGGGGCGAGGGTGGCCAGCAGCGGCAGCGGCGCGGTGTCGTAGCGCAATTCGCCGTCGTAGTCGTCCTCGATCACCAGGGCTCCGGTGCGGCGCGCGAATTCGACGAGCCGCACCCGGCGCGCCGCGGGCATCCGCGCACCGAGCGGAAACTGGTGCGCGGGAGTGCAATACACCATGCGGGCGTGCTCGGGCAGCCGGTCGACGCACAGTCCGCCCGCATCGACCGGCACCGGCGCCAGGCGCGCGCCCGCCGCCCGGAACGCCCC